>JAFGTR010000169.1 GCA_016934055.1 Bacteroidales bacterium
AATGATCTGGACATGGAGCTGGAACGCGCTGTCACCGAACTGGTGGAAAAGGATGAGTCGGTAAGGAATTGTGTTCTGGCTGTGAGGAAAGGTGATGATTCATACTCATGGACCGGTGCTGCCGGAATTGCCCACGAGGATGGTCACATACCCATGACCCCATCAACTCCGGTTTATATTTCAAGCGTTACAAAATTGTATACTGCTGTTGCCATCATGAAATTGTATGAAGCGGAAGTGTTGTCTTTGGATGATCAAATTTCCGGAGTTCTGCCGGCAGACCTTATCAGAGGGATTCATGTATACCAGGGGAAGGATTATTCCGGTGAAATTACCATCAGGCAATTGTTATCACATTCTTCGGGTATAGCAGATTACTATACTGAGAAAGCCGGAGATGGCAAAAATCTTTTCGAGTTACTTGTTGAAAAGCCAGAAAAACAATGGACTATAGAGGAGACTATTGCAAGAGCACGGGATGATCTTGAACCTCATTTTCCACCAGATACGGGAACATTCTATTCCGATACGAATTTCCAGTTACTGGGTATGATCATTGAAAAGCTAACACATAAGCCACTATACCTTGTTTTTGAAGATTTTTTCTTTCATCCCCTGGGATTAAAACACACCTGGCTGAGTGGTTTTTCGGAGATACCGGATGTTCAGTCTGCAATCCCGGCGGATGTATTTTATCAAGAGACAGATATTACCAGGGTCCGTTCGAATAGTGCATACTGGGCCGACGGCGGCATTATTTCCACGGCAGAGGAAATGATTATTTTCCTGAAAGCTTTGAGAGAAGGGAAGATAATCAGTGAAGAAACACTGGCTTTGATGCACAACTGGCATAATCTGTCTTTTCCAATGCAATATGGTTACGGCACCATGTATTTTAATCTGCCGCCGTCAATGGGTCAGGTGACAGGTTTAGCACCGTTGTGGGGGCATTCGGGTTCAACAGGTTCATTTCTTTATTATTCCGAAGATCTTGATATATATATTGCAGGTTCTCTGAATAATGCAGACTCTGATACCAAACCATTCTTTACCATAATAAGCGATGTAATGAAACTGTTTAATGCAGAATGCAGGACAGAGACAAAATGAACCTGTGGCATTTCCTCACTGATTGACGTTTACACTGTAAATCGACTAAGAATAAGAATTTCTCGAAGATCCCCCGAAACCCTTCAACACCTGATTGGAGTTTGAAACCCCGATCTCTCATTTATTAAATACTGTGAATAATATTCTGCTTAATAAAATACTTGCCATCGGTTTTCTTTTATATGGCACATTTTATTATTTTTATTCTTCAAAAAGTCAGTTAATCAAGGATTTCATTTTTACAGATTTTGTATACCTACGATGGATGCCAATTTCTACAGAATGTTCCCTGAACAGAAATTTGCGGTTGTAAAACTGCAATCCGAAAAATTATCGGCCCAGGAGGCAAGACAACTCAATTATGAATACAAGGCTGATAAAAATTATTCCAATATTCATTATCTGTTGATCATTGTTGATGAAAAATGCAATCCTGATTTCAGTGTTAAAGAACTGGAAAAACTCTCAGATTTGTATAATAATGAATTTCAAATAAATAATCACAAGAAGGTGGTTTGGCTGGTAGCTGAGCCTTTGGTTACAGCCATGGCACATATTTTCGTTTCGTACACCAATGAAATGTATTGTTCAACTATTGCCAAAGCATACGAGTTATTGGACATGCCGGTTACACATGAAGAGTTTATAAATCTTATCCAATAGACAAATTTTAAAAAAGCCCATCCATTGAGAGAATAGTTTTCCGCAGATATTGCAGAAAACCGGAATTACTGACTATAATCAGAGGATTTTTGTAATTTGCATTAAAACATGACACCCTGTTATGAAAAAATCAATAAATCAATCCACATCCGGGAAGACTCAGATGATTATCCGTTATATACTGGGTTCCCTGCTGGCCTTTATAGCCCTTAATGCCTTCGGCGGCGGATACTATGGTATGTCGGGTGCTGAAGGCGTATCAACAGAGCTTCTTGAGGGCAGCCCTTTTAAGAATTATTTCATCCCCGGTCTCATTCTTTTCGTTGTTGTCGGTGGGGCCTTTCTGTTTGCAGCCATTGCTGTATTTGCCCGGTTTCCAATCGCCCGCAAGGCATCCTTCGCCGCTGTTTATGTTGTGCTTATATGGCTGATAGTACAGATAGCCATCATCGGCTATGTCTCTTGGATGCAGCCTGTTACGGCCATAGTGGCCCTGATTGTTTTCTTTCTGGCCTGGTTTCTGCCAAAACAATCACCAGCCTGATGATTGAGGCAGGTTTTAATGCATTCTGTTGCCTTTCATACACATAAAACTTATATTTGAAGAGAAATATGTTTTTTTGAAATGGCTATGAAACTCAACGATAATATGATCCGGTATTACGGTTTGTCTGAATCGGATCTGAATTTTATTATGAGTTGTTTTATCCCTCTGACATTGAAGTCTAATGAATATTTCCTGAAAGAGGGAAGCATTTCCGATTGGATAGGTTATGTAAAAACCGGTGTTCTCCGAACGTTTATATATGATGATGATGCCGATGAAGTAACAACGCAATTCCATCCTTCCGGGTCATTGGTCATCTCAGTTGAGAGCTTTAACAACCGGACGCCTTCAAAGGAGAATATTGTTACCGTTAACGATTCCGACATGCTGGTGATCAGTTACGACAAGATGATGGAAGTATACAGGGTGGTCCCGGTATGGCATCAGGTCTGCAAAGATATAGCCGATAAAAATAACAATGATCTGGTAGCCCGCTCAGTTCAGTTTCAAACCCTTTCTGCTGCTGAACGATATCGTCAGTTTTGCAGTCAAAATCCTGAAGTCACAAAATATGTTGCCCTGCGCCATATTGCATCTTACCTTGGAATTGATATAGCCACCCTCAGCCGTATCCGCAGCCGGAAATGATTTTTTGACTTTTGTCAAACAATGCTTCTGTTTTTTTCATGGACCTTTGCTTCGTATTGTAAAATTTAACAATATGAAAGCGTTCATCACGGCAGTCAGCGTTTTGCCGGTAAAGCATGAACCATATTTAAAAAAGGAATAAACCAAATGAATAAACACCATGAAAGTAACTGCATTTGTCGGCAGTGCGCGTAAGAAACACACGTATTATGCCACCCAAAGATTCCTGCAAAATCTGCAAAAATACGGGGATATCGAATATGAAATTATATGCCTGGGTGATTACCACCTGAAAATATGCAGGGGCTGCAAACTTTGCACGGATAAGGGAGAAGAGTTTTGCCCGCTAAAGGATGACAGGGATAAACTGTTTGATAAAATAGATCATTCAGACGGTGTTGTCTTTGCATCTCCCAATTATTCTTTTGGTGTATCGGGGCTTATGAAAGTGTTTCTTGACAGGTTCGGATTCATATTCCATCGTCCCCGGTTTTTCGGAAAAGCATGGTCCAATATCGTGGTTCAGGGTGTATACGGCGGCAAAAAGATCAATGAATATTTTAATTTCATCGGAAATTGTCTTGGATTCAATGTTGTGAAGGGTTGTTGTGTTAAATCGCTTGAACCGATGACGGAAAAAGATCAGCGCATCTTTGACAGTATTATTGATAAACAAAGCAAAAAATTTTATAAAACATTGATCAGAAAAGAATATAGGGTCCCTTCCTTTTTCGAATTAATGATGTTCAGAATGGCAAGGACCAGCATGTCGCTGATGCTGGATGAAACCTACAGAGATTATACTTACTTTAAAGAAAAGGGCTGGTTTGAATCCGGTTTTTATTATCCGGTAAGACTAAATCTTTTGAAAAAAGTTGCAGGCCGTTTTTTTGATTTTTTATTCACCAGGATATATGGAAGAGGTGATAAGATGGAAAAATCTGTTGTTCTTAATTAATTCAGATGTAATGACCAATGATGTTTATGCAGATGATTATAATGAAATGAAATAATATAACTTTAAAATAACCAATCATGAAAATTTTATTACTTGGTGCAACAGGACGAACCGGAAAACAGATCATTGAAGAAGCCCTTAAAAGAGGGCATAACATTTCGGCCATTGCACGCAATCCTGAAAAATTAAACGATTACAATATTGAAATCACCCAGGGTACGCCGTATGATTATGAAACCGTTGAAAAAGCCATAGCAGGCTGTGACGCTGTTATTAATACACTTAATGTGTCGAGGAAATCCGACAACCCCTGGGCTTCCCTCGCAGCTCCAAAGGATTTGATTTCTAAATCGGCATACAACGCTGTTAAAGCAATGGAAAGAGCCGGTGTTAAGAGATTTGTGGCATTGGGGGCGATAGGAGCGGGGCATTCATGGAAAGCATCACCCTGGATCCTGAAATTAATTGTTACCATGAGCAATTTAAAATATGCCTTTCGTGATCACGGCAAACAGGAAGAAATCCTTGAAAACTCAGCTGTTGATTATACCATCTGCAGAGCACCGATGCTTTCAGATAAAAAAAGTGACTCAGGAGCTTTTGCCACACCGGAAGCAAGCAGACCTGCTGGCACAACTTTATGCCGAAACTCGGCTGCAGAATTTTTCATCACAATCATCGAAAAAAACATGTTTTTAAGGCAAACGATAAGCCTTGCGAATAAATCAGCATAGGAAAACTGAAAGCAAAAAAACAATCGTTGTCCGGTTACCTGATTTCTTTCAGGTACAAGCTGACACGTCAGTGAAGAGAATTCAGAACTTGATCTGCTCACCAAAGAAATCTAACTGGTATCGCATACTTAATCTTTAACGCAACGTATAGATAATCCTATTTTTCTCTCATTACAGGTTCTGGCAATGTGACCTGTATAGGAATACGCTATCCGGCACCATGCGCAGGATATCGGGTACAACGAATCCGCTGTAGATGTCCACCAGAAACCATAGGTACCGACAGCACTGAAACTGCTTATGCTTCCAGCACACATGCCTGCTGGCAGAGCTGTAAAGCCGGTCATATTGGTTGCATTGGTGTTCGGGTTTTTCCAATGTTCAGTACCGGTTTCTTTCAGTTTGCCTCCGGCAATATCTTCACCTCCCAGATAATCGGTTAAAGTTATCCACTCTTCATCGGTGGGGACATGCCAACCGGCAGGACATATATTCTTACCGCCATTGGCTTCAGGACTTACAACATACCAGTTATACAAGGCACCATAGATGTCTTTATTATTGGTATCATTTTCATACCAGCAATAGGCAGGTGTTTTCAAGGTGGTAAAAGTGCCAAAACCCGTTTCATGAGGTATGGGCGTTCCGTCATTAAACTTTGTTGTTTTTAGGTTTTCGGCCATCCATTCCTGAGTTCCTATCTTAATGGTATGATAAACATTACCATCAATGTCGGTCACTCTCGGTTCAAATTCGTTATCATCTTTATTACAACTATTTAAGAGCATTAATAAAAAACTTACTATAATCAATGTGCCCGTCCGAAAGGAGATTTTTTTATTCATAGTTTTGTTGATTAGGTTTGAAAAATATATAAGAATAAAAAGTAACGACTCTTAATGCCAAGAATTAATTTAAATCAAAAATCGTACCATAGGCATGAACTGGATTTTGGTTCTATATTGCACGTACTAATGATTTAAAATCAATACAGACCCGTTTAAGCAGTTTACAGCGTCTCATGACCGTTTAATACTGCCGGCCGTTAACGGGAATTTTTCTGAAAAACCAACATTGAAAAGCAAGTGTTATATTTATGCCACCGAGGTTTATGTTGTTACCCGAATGGAATCCCGATGAAAAATCACCGGCTGTAACACCTGCCCATAAAAGGAAAGCCGCTGCTGTACCGTTTGGACATTTAGATTTGTCCTGTAGTTTTTGTAACTTTGTCCGTCCGGAATCAATATTATTTTATTATGATCTATAATGCAACGCAGAGGGAGCTTGCAGATAAGATTGAACCTGGACTGTCGAACTGGAAAGACTGGAAGTGGCAGCTGAAACATTCGATCAAATCGCTGGAAACCTTTGAATACCTTACAGGTATTAAATTTGATGATGAAGAAAGAGAAGGGCTAAAGAAGACATTCGAAAAATTTCCCTTATCCATTACACCCTATTATTTATCACTTATTAACACAAAAAACTACCGGAATGATCCTGTTTTCAAGCAGGCTTTTGGCAGCGTGGAAGAGCTGATTACGCTGAAATCAGAACTCAGAGATCCCCTGTCAGAAGACAAGGATAGTCCGGTTGAGGGTATTACCCACCGGTACCCTGACCGTGTGCTTATGCACGTCAGTAATATTTGTGCCATGTATTGCAGGCATTGTACCCGGAAAAGAAAAGTGGGCGATGTTGACTATGTCCCTTCAAAGAAGCAGCTGGCAAAAGGCATTGAATATATCAGAAATACGCCTCAGATCAGGGATGTGCTTTTATCGGGCGGAGACCCTTTTATGCTGCCCGATGAGAAAATTGACTGGTTATTATCGGAAATTCATGACATTCCTCATGTTGAGATAATTCGCATAGGAACAAGGATACCGGTTGTGTTACCTTACCGCGTTACAGACAACCTGGTGTCAATTCTTAAAAAATATCAGCCCTTGTGGATAAACACCCATTTTAATCATCCGAACGAAATAACCACATCTTCCAAAGAAGCCCTGGCAAAACTGGCAGATGCCGGCTTCCCTTTGGGCAATCAATCGGTGCTGCTGGCTGATGTCAATGATTGTCCGAGAATTATGAAATGCTTGCTGCACAAACTGGTTCAAAACAGGGTTAGACCTTACTATCTCTATCAATGCGATTTGTCAGAAGGCTTGTCGCATTTCCGGACGCCGATAGGCAAGGGTATTGAGATCATGGAAAGCCTCATCGGTCATACCAGCGGTTTCGCCCGTCCCATCTATGTTATTGACGCACCCGGCGGTGGCGGTAAAATTCCCCTTATGCCCAATTATATTATTTCATGGTCAACCAACAAAGTTGTATTAAGAAATTACGAGGGTGTAATAACGACCTATAAAGAACCCGACAGTTATGAGCCGAAGAAGTGTGACCGTGATTGTGAGAACTGTAACCTCGAGTTAAACCTTAATGAAGTTGATGAATCAGAAGCTATCGGCATTGAAAAGCTTTTATCCGATGCCTGCGACACCATATCGCTGATACCGGAAAATAACGAGAGGATGCAGAGGAGAGAAGATAATGTTTGATACTATTGAAGTTATAGGCAATGGCACATTAATACAGCATGGTAAACAGAATGACAGGATTTATCTGATGAAGCTGGATGAAAAAGATATGCCATCTGTGCTTGGCATGATGGCAGAACTGGCTCAAAAGAATAATTATTCAAAGATATTCTGTAAAATTCCCGGCCGGGCTTTCCCCTTGTTTTTGGCTGACCGTTATATACTGGAAGCCATCATACCCGGGTTATACAACAAAAAGGAAGATGCATTTTTTGTTTCTAAATTTCCTGATCCTGGGCGGTTACAAAATATTGAAAGCGTCAGACTGAGTGATTTCAGCAGGCTTTTATCGGAAACCTCTGAAAGCAGCAAAAGAAAAGCTTCACCACCGGAGTTTCAGTCGAGGCGATTGGGCACCGCCGATGTTGAACAGATTACACGGATATACAGGGAAGTTTTTGTCAGCTATCCTTTCCCGATACATGATCCCGGATACATAATAAAAACCATGAATAAACACATTCAATATTACGGAGCCGAAAGGGAGGGTAAACTGGTTGCTGTTGCTTCGTCAGAGATTGATACAAAGGGATCAAATGCGGAGATGACCGACTTTGCCACCTCAAAAAAGTATTTGGGTAATAGTTTATCCGTTTTACTGCTTGGGACAATGGAAAAGGAAATGAAAAAACAAGGCATAAAAACACTCTATACAATAGCACGCCTGAATTCGATTCCGATGAACAAAACCTTTCTGCGCTTCAATTACACATATTCCGGCACTCTTGTCAACAACACCAACATTGCCGGACAGATAGAAAGCATGAACGTCTACTACAAACACCTTTAAGTGATATTGTGAGCTGGATTGATATATCCATAATCTGTCTTTACCTTCTTGCCATGCTCGGCGTAGGTTTCTATTTCATGCGCAGAAACAAGACCACCGATGATTATTACGTGGGCGGCAGAAAGTTAAACAGTTTTCACATTGGCTTGTCTGTTGTTGCCACCGATGTGGGCGGCGGATTTTCAATCGGCCTTGGCGGACTGGGCTTTACTATGGGTTTATCGGGGAGCTGGTTGTTGTTTACCGGTCTTATTGGGGCCTGGTTGAGCGGTGTTTTGCTTATTCCAAAGGTTTCAGGACTGGCGCGTAAAAAGGGCTTTCTTTCATTTCCCCAGTTCCTTGCACATATTTTTGATAAAAGGGTGGCCCTGCTGGCGGGGGTCATATCGGCAATTGGCTATCTGGGCTTTACCAGCTCACAGATCCTTGCCGGGGCAAAGCTTGCATCTTCAACTTTTTCCTCACTTACATTGAACAATGCTTTGCTGTTAATGGGGACCATCGCTGTTGCATACACCGTGTTGGGAGGATTGAAAGCCGTTATCTATACCGATACCATTCAGTGGATTATTCTTATGACAGGCCTTATTTTTATAGGATTGCCCTTTGCCTATATAAAGATCGGAGGCCTTGAATCTGTAAGAGAAACTGTAAAGCCCGAATTTCTCAGGTTGGACGCCGTATCATGGCAACAGATAACAAACTGGATGTTTACCATTATTCCCATATGGTTTATTGGCATGACATTGTATCAGCGTATTTATGCGGCAAAAGATATGAAGACCGCTCAAAGGGGCTGGTTTATTGCCGGGCTCTTTGAATATCCTCTGATGGCCTTCATTGGCGTAATATTGGGGATGTTTTCGCGTGTTGCCCTGCATCAGGGCTTGCTCCCCGGTTATTCGGCAGCCAATATTGATGCCGAAATGGGCTTGCCGGTTCTTTTAAGAAATATCCTGCCTGTCGGCTTTTTGGGCATTGTGATTTCAGCCTATTTCTCAGCAATAATGTCAACAGCCGACAGCTGCCTGATGGCTGCATCAGGGAATATCCTTACTGATGTCTTTAAAAAACACAATGCCCGTAACAGCCTGCGCTATTCTCAGGTGCTGACCATGGTGATAGGCGTTATCGCACTTTTGCTGGCACTTAAGATGACAAGCGTACTGGAACTCATGCTGCATTCGTATTCTTTTATGGTGTCGGGGATGATCATCCCTGTTCTGGTCGCCTTATTTGCGAAGCGACCTGATGCAAAGGCTGCGCTGATTTCCATGTTCGCCGGTGGATCAGCAACGCTGACTCTGATTATTATGAATATAGACCTGCCCCTGGGTCTGGATGCCAATATTTTCGGAATAGCCTGTTCGCTGATGGCCTACCTGGCTGCTGATTTTATTAATAAGCGTGTGGTGAGGCCATAAATGCCTTACAATCTTTCATATAATTTTCAAAACCAAAATAATTTCACCTTAATGGTTTTAATATTTTAAAATATCGTTCAGGGTTTTAATGGCAAGGTTTAGTTCTGAAATATTTATACTTCCCATTTTTTTTACAAGCCGGTCTTTTGAAATTGACCTGATATGAAATACCAGCATTTCCGATTCACGATCTAATCCGTTGGTACCGAAGGGCTTTATAACAGGATTTCCTTTGTATTTTTTAATTTTTGTTGTAAACGGAGCCGCAATAACAATTGGTAAATGCCGGTTCAGCAGGTTACCGCTCAGGATCACGACAGGTCTGAATCCTCCCTGTTCACTGCCTTTGGCAGGATTTAAATTAGCCTGCCAGATTTCACCCTGTTTCATTTCTCCAACTGCTTTAAGTACTCTGTCATACCCTCTTCTGCCATTAACAGAATGTCGTTATCCGATGATGCCTGTTTATAAGACCGGATATATTCAGCCCTTTCGAGGTGTTCGATGTAAAGCCGTAAGGCATTCTCAATAAGCTTATTTTTAGGCAATGACAATGCCCTGGCTTTTTCATTAAGCTGTTTTGACAATTCATCGGGAATTGAACTGGTAAATGTTACCATAAAAAAAATGGTTATAAATAAATAACATAAATATAATATTTATTTATATATAATAAATACACTTTTTCGTTTTATTAAAAAAAATCCGACATTTGCTATAGAGGAAAAAGTTACTCCTTATTCAGACACATTATTAAACAGGATAAAGAAATAAACCTTACCATCATGGAAAATGATTTTTTTTCTCACAGAAATATGTACAAACTGCATGGTCTCCTAGCCATCCTGTTCGGACTTGTTGCCGTCATATTTCCGGGCATTACCATTGTTGCCCTGGCAGTCTTTTTTGCGATATTCATCCTGCTGGGTGGGGTTTTTCTGGTGGCTGTGGCCAGAAAAAGAAGGAAGAAAGGTGAATATTGGCAGCCGTTCCTGATAGAAGGCATATTGGGTATTCTAATCGGCCTTATTATCCTGGCCAGGCCAAATGCAACAACCGCGTTTTTTATGGTACTGGTTGGATTATGGGCCTTGCTGTCAGGATTGGTTTTGCTGTGGTCATATTTTCGGAAACGTCCTGCAGGCTCTGCCGGTAATTATAACCTGGTCGTCGGGCTGATTTATGCGGTGTTCGGTCTGCTTATCATCACCAATCCGTTTACCAGCACACGGCTTGTTATAATCATAATTGGTGTTTTTACCATCATATACGGTATTCTGGCCATAACGGACACATCGCGAAATCATGCCTGAATCATATGATTTGAGATCTTCCTTTTAATGGCACGATGATGTTCTCTCAATATTGTTGATGTGCACCAAACAGTACGCTCCTCCGGAGCCTGGGTTGATTCATTTCCTTTGTTTTGCTACAAACACTACGCTCCTCCGGAGCCTGGGTTGATTAATCTATTAACAACGTTATTCTATATACGAGCCTGACGGAAAAGAAACTTATAAATTGTCAGGTTATTGGTAGTTCTTTTTTTATAATTTCACAGTTTGTTCGTTATCATTGTTACATTAATTTCAGATTGTCTGTTGTGGTTACTTTTATTGTTGCGATTACAGCCCTGGTAGCAGGTTATTTGTTTTATTCGAGAATTGTGGAGAAGATAGCCGGTATTGATACCGGCAGGCTGACCCCGGCCTATAAGCTGAAAGACGGCGTTGATTATATGCCGCTGCCCTGGTGGCGCATATTTCTTATTCAGTTCCTGAATATTGCCGGCCTGGGCCCTATATTTGGGGCCATTGCCGGGGCCATGTGGGGCCCTGTGGCCCTTTTGTGGATAGTTTTCGGCTCCATATTTGCAGGGGCGGTTCACGATTTCTTTTCAGGGATGCTTTCCATTAAGCACAACGGGCTGAGCATAACAGAAATTGTTGGCATATACCTTGGGAAGGGCACAAAACAGTTCATGCGCGGCTTTACCGTTGTGCTTATGGTCATGGTCGGCGCTGTTTTTATCCTGGGACCGGCCAGGATACTGGAAGGCCTGACGCCTGGTTCTTTAACACTCACTTTCTGGGTTTGGGTTGTCTTTGCTTATTATATCCTGGCCACAATGCTGCCTATTGATAAAGTCATAGGAAGGATTTACCCGGTATTCGGGTTTTGTATTCTGTTCATGGCCATCGGACTTATAACAGCTTTGTTTGTGAAAGGTGTTCATATTCCTGAACTTACACTGAACACCATCCATAATCATCATGTTGACGCAGACAGATTTCCTGTTTTTCCCATGATGTTTATTTCTATTGCCTGTGGCGCCATTTCGGGATTTCATTCAACACAGTCACCCCTGATGGCCCGGTGTATCACCAATGAAAAATACGGGCGCAGGGTATTCTATGGCGCTATGATCTCCGAAGGTGTTGTTGCCCTTATATGGGCCGTTATCGGCATGAGCTTTTACGGGGGCATACATGAACTGAATACGGTGATGACCGAACATGAAGGCAATGCTGCTTACCTGGTGAATGAGATCTCAAATTCGCTGCTGGGCAGGGTAGGGGCCGTACTTGCCCTGTTGGGTGTGGTGGCCGCGCCTATTACCTCGGGTGATACTGCCTTTCGCAGTGCACGACTTATCGTGGCTGACTTTTTAAAATTCAAACAGGGCCCGGTTCTCAACAGGCTGGCCATATGCCTCCCTCTTTTTGCCATCGGCTTTCTGCTGACACGGATCGATTTCAGCATTATATGGCGGTATTTTGCCTGGGCCAATCAAACCCTTGGCATGATCGTCCTTTGGACTATAACCGTTTATCTGGGACAGGAAAAGAAATTTTACTGGATCACACTCATCCCGGCTGTGTTCATGACGGCCGTCACAACCACTTACCTGCTGATAGCCCCGGAAGGGTTTTCTTTGCCGGCTGACATATCGTATACAACAGGCATCATTCTGGCCCTGGGTTCGTTTATGGGTTTCCTCTTTTATTATAACAGATATCACCGCCTGAAATCAACCGAAGGCCTGTATAACTGACGACCTGTCATTTTATATATACTATAACAATCCATGAAGGCACCGTAATAATGCGAATTAAGGATTGAATAAAAAGGAAAAACAGATAAGTTGTGAGCGGGCATCGAAAAAAATGCAACTTCTTCACTGAGCGTCCGCTTGTGCCCTGTTTCATCGCCTTGCTTAACAAATCACTCTGTCTTGATCGAACTTGCCGGGTTCATAATGGAAGCCTGATAAGCTTTATAGCTGACGGTCACAAAGGTTATTATAATGGTCAGCAAAGCTGCCAGAGCAATAAGTTCAATCCCGATATTGATCCGGTATACATAATTCTCAAGCCAGTTATTCATAAAATACCATGCAATGGGCACGACTATCACAATTCCTGTACAAACAAGTATCAGGAAGTCCTTTGAGATCAGCCTCAGTATGGCACTTTCGCCTGCTCCGAATACTTTCCTGATGCCTATTTCTTTGGTGCGGTGTTCAACCATGTAAGAGGCCAGCCCGAATAAACCAAGACAGGCAATGAATATGGCCAGCAGGGTAAAGAGTATGAAAATCAGACTCCGTTTTTCATCGGCGTTAAATTGTCCTTCAAACCTGTCGGTCAGAAATGTATAGGTAAAGGGCTGATCTGGAAACACTTCTTTCCATGTGGCCTCAATGAAGTTAATCGCTTCACCTGTGTTTTTTCCGCTCAGTTTTACGTACACTACGTTATTTAATTCACGGTATATGAGCATGAGTGATTCAACTTCATTATACATGCCCGTTTGGTGATAGTCTTTCATAACACCCACAACCCTGGCCCGGAGGATACTGGTGTCTCCCAGTTCTATTCTCATGCCAATGGGTTCCTTCCATGCCATCCGGTTCACAAATGTCTCGTTAACAACTACAGCATACAGCGTATCCGAGGGCATGTCCCGGCTAAAATCACGGCCGTCTGCCATTTTTATGCCCAGCGTCTCAATGAAATCATGATCAACAACGGCAAAATTCACGCCCTTTTGAGCCATGCCATCTTCGGTTTCCACATTGAAGATCACTTTGCCTGAACCTTCTCCTATCGGGGTATTTGTAGACGTTACATGTCTTATCTCAGTGTTTTCAAGCAATGCCTGTTTCAAAACAGGGTATTTGCCTGTCATCCTTCGGTCAAGCTGCAGTGTGATTAAATTCGTCTGATCAAATCCCTGGTCCATATTCTTCATATAATGCAGTTGTCTGAAAACAACAAGGGTACAAATGATCATGATAACAGAAACAGTGAACTGGATCACAACCAGTACTTTTCTGAACATGCTGCCGGCTGTGCCCTGTGTTATTTCACCTTTAAGTACAGTGGCGGGATTGAAGCGCGACAGAAAGAAAGCAGGGTAACTTCCTCCGGCGATACCAACCACAAGCAGAATCACAAAAACAGCGAGCAATACTGCAGGTGAAAAAACAGCATGGAGGTCGAAAGATCGGCCTGCCAGCTCATTGAATTTTGGCAGAAGTATGAATAGTAAAACAAGACTGAGAACCAGTGAGATCATGGTAAAAATTACCGATTCCAAAAGGAATTGAAGTATGATGGGCCCACGTTCTGAACCAACAACTTTTCGCAGGCCGACTTCCCTGGCCCTTTTGGCAGAGCGGGCTGTTGCCAGATTCATATAATTCATGGCGGCGATGAGAACAAGGAAAACAGCCACGATTGTAAAAATATAAACATAGGTAATGCTGCCTGTTGGTTCGGGCTCATTGGCGTTAGTGGAATAGAGATGAATGCGGGTGACAGGTTCAAGGATATATTCAATTGTAATACCCATTGACTCAAAAATGGGCTTCATATACTTGTCATACATGCCTTGCATTTTCGTCTCAAAAGCTTTGACATCTGTATTCTCAGGGAACAATAAATAGGTATAAACGCCGAAATTTCCCCACGACCCTATCTCTTCGGGCAGATTGTTCCTCGATGCCAACCCATCGAACCTGAAATGGGAATTGAACGGTACGTCCTGAATTATTCCGGTGACTTCATAGGTTCTTTCTGTTGTTTTAAGCGATTTACCGACAGGATCCTCATCACCAAAGTATCGGGAGGCTGTCTTTTCTGTGAGGATAATTTTGTTTGGCTCCTCAAGGGCTGTTTTAACTTCGCCCTTTACAACCCTGTACGTAAATATGTCAAACAAAGCAGAATCAGCATAGTAGAAATGTTCTTCATTGAACTCTTTGTCTTCATACCTGAAAAGTGTTCGCCCCATATCGATGAACCTTACATAGGCTTCAACATCAGGATAGTCCTGGACTACCTGTGGGCCGAAGGGTATCTGGGCTACAATCCATGTAAACTGATCATCAGGCTCAGTGATTTTGGAAGAAACGCGGTAAATCCGGTGAGCTTTTTCATGATACCTGTCGTAACTTATTTCATTGGCTGAATAGATGATCAGGAAAAGGGCACTTGTTATACCCAGCGTAAGTCCGAGGATATTCATCAGGCTGTAGCCGAAATGCTTGAATATGTACCTGACAGCGGTTTTGATAAGATTTTTAATCATACTGATTATTGAAGTGGTGAGAGTAATATATAATAACGACGAAATATAGTGAATTATGGTTCATCATTTCGGGTTTTTTCACACTGTCTGATACCTGACAGGATTTTATGTTCCTGTCATTAACGCATAACATGTGCAGATACACCCCTGCTGCGAATTGCATCCCAAAGCTTACTTTTTAAGATTTGGCATAAAATGCTGTAATATTCTGTTTTATTATAATTTGTCAAAGCAGAATCAATATGAGCCTGTATTAGTATTTTCCTGACAAATTATTTCTGAAAAACAGATAAAATCCATAAATTTAATATCGATAACACCTGATTCAATGACTGCAGGAAAGTCATCATATGAGGCACTGGAGAAGGAGCTGAATAATCTGAAACTTGTGTGTGAACGGGTTCAGGAAAACGAAGAAATTTTAAGGATTATAATTGAAACTTCACCGGATGCCATTGGCATCATAAAAAATGACATCTGTGATTTTGTGAATAAGGCTTATCTGGATTTATTTGGCTTTAGCCGGCAGGAAGAATTAACAGGGACACCGTTACTTGATCAGATAGCCCCTTCAGAACGCGAAAGAACAAAAACATACCTGGCCAAAGGACGGCACAGTAAATCCCCCGGTGTATACGAAACCATTGGCATAAAGAAAAATGGTGAAGCATTTCCATTAAGAATTCAGATTGAGACATATACAGTAAATAAAAACAAGTATTACATTATAATAGTTCCTGATACAACTGAGTTAAAAAAAACAGAACAAAGCCTCAAAGAAAGCAATGAGAAATTTTCCGTGGCATTTTATAAGTCCTCCGTTGCAAAAGCCATTACAACTTTTCCCGAAGGTGTATTCTCCGACGTGAATGAAAGCTTTGAGCAATTGTCCGGCTATTCTCTTTATGAAATAAAGGATAAATCATCACATGAAATAAATATCTGGGCAAACCCGTCAGGCAGGGAGAAATTTGCACAAAGCCTGTCAAATAATATTCCTGTTAAGAACTATGAGTTTCAGTTCAGGAAAAAAAACGGTGAAATTATTACCTGCCTGTTATCATCAGAGAAAATTTTAATAAGCGGTAAAAAATATATCCTGTCAAATATTATTGACATAACTCAACGTAAAAAAGCAGAAGAAAAATTCAGGGAAAGTGAAATGCGCTGGCAGTTTTCGGTTGACGGAAGCGGGCTCGGGCTGTGGGACTGGGACATTGAAAGCAACATTGTTTTTTTCTCGAAGCAATGGAAGAAGATGCTGGGGTATGAAGAGCATGAAATCGCAGATAATCTCGAAGAATGGGAAAAACGCTTACACCCGGACGATAAAGATAAAGTATACACAGATGTCAATAATCATTTGGAAGGGGTTACTCCCATTTACCAGAACGAACACAGAGTGTTATGCAAAAACGGCGAATACAAGTGGATCCTTGACAGGGGGAAAGTCATTTCACGGTCAAAAGAGGGAAAACCTCTGAGAATGATTGGCACTCATACCGATATTGATGTGCAGAAAAAGATGCAGGATGAGTTTGTTGAAAATACAGCAAAGTTCCGGCTGCTATTTGAACAATCACCATTAGGCATATATATTGCAACAAAAGAAGGTCAGATAATTGACGGGAACAAACAGCTGCTTGAACTTCTTGGTTCACCCGCACTGGAAGCCACAAAGCAGATTAACGTGCTGACATTTCCGGTTCTGGTTGAAAACGGTTATGCCGACGTTTTTAAAAAATGTGTTGAGACCGGTGACAATCAACATATTGAATTACGATATACATCAAAATGGGGGAAAACACTGTATTTGTCATCCTATATCGTTCCTCTTTATAACAAAAAAAACGAATTGCAGTATGTATTTACCCTTATGGAAGACATTACAGAGAGAAAGGAAAACGAAATGGAATTGCATAAACTTAATGCTACAAAAGACAAGTTTTTCTCAATTATTGCCCATGATTTAAAAGGACCCATTGGTTCAATCATGAATATTTCCGAATTATTGTCAGATAACAGTCTTGAAGATGAAAAAACCATACGTCATTTCATTAAATCTCAAAGAGAATTAACACAAAACACCTATTACCTGCTTGAAAATCTCTTGAACTGGGCTAAGTTTAACAGAAAACAAATTCATTTTAATCCTAAACTGATAGAATTAAGTTTAATAATTGATCAGAATATCACCAATATTAAATTCAGGGCAAAACAAAAAGAAATATCTATCCTTACCGGATTTAAAGGCACATTCGAAGCTTTTGCCGATGAAGACATGATAAAACTGGTTGTCCGAAACCTTCTTGAGAATGCCGTTAAATTCACTCCGCCGGAAGGCGTTATAAGGATTGAGATGGAGAAGGGAACAGATGAAGTAACAGTTCACATAACGAATACAGGGGCCGGCATTTCTTCACAAAACATTCAAAAAATTCTTTCAGATTCGGAGTTTTATTCTACTTATGGCACTGACAAGCAAAGGGGAACAGGATTAGGACTGAAGCTGGTTAAAAGTTTCATTGCTCAGAATAATGGCAGCTTTAATATAAAAAGCGAAAAAGATAAGGAAACATGTTTCACATTTACATTGCCGGCAATGTAAATGTGAAATGATCTTTGCCATATGATTCATTTTTTCAATACAGCTAAAAAAGAATTTTACCGGTTTAGAATGTTTTTAATCATCCATTCATTCATTATTTTTATTCCAAAAAGCAAGCAAAGATTACTGTAATTAATTTTAAAAATCTTTTTATTATGAGAAACATTTTATTTTTTGTTGTAATGCTGGTTATGGCATCTTGTGGCAGTAATACCGGCAAAAAACAATCAGACAATGAAGATAAAGAAACCAAGGTTGAACAAAAACAAAAAAAGTCAGCACAGGGCAGTTGTGATGAGTTTCTGGCTGACTACGAAAAGTGGGTTGACGAGTTTGTTAAATTGTACAAAGAAGCAAAAGCAAATCCTACGGATATGGAAATTACACAAAAGATGGTGGATGCAACAAATAAAATGGCAGAATGGTCTGAAAAATGGACAAAACTCTATGACTGCGCCAATAATGAAAAATATGTAAAGCGCATGGAAGAATTACAGAAAAGAGTTGAGAAAGAGATGAATGAACAGTAACATACTTATGGCGGTTAAATAAGATTATCCGAATGACAGGCCGGGCAGATGCCTGTATAAAGCGGGAGGATGGACTTCTGTTCTTTTCCTGGTATATTCATTTGTAACAATCCTGATTCTTATTCTTCTGGACGGCGGCTATCCCGAGACAGCAACCGGGTGTTTTGATATGCTTAAAGAAAACAGGTTTTGAAATAAACGACACCATAACACTCAAGTATCATAAAGGATTTAATTTGTGGTTCCTGATGTCCTGGTGTCTTTGTGGCTGGGATTTGCATACCTGATCTACCCCATATTACTCCGGGTTTTCAACCTGCGTCATCCTGACAACTGTTATTGCTGTTATATCGGACGGAGGTGGGGTATATACCCCCTGAGCAAGGCCTCTTCCTTCTGCCCCGGGTCGAAAAGCTTGTGGCTTTTCTTTCTTGATGCCATAAGTTGTTAACCTGTCTTACCTTATTATTGGGGTATTATTTTCTTATACGCAACATAAATATCGGCTTCAATCATCACACCATCCTCATAATAATGGTGCACAAAGTAAATATTGCCGTTATCATCAAGGGTTGGCTCTCCGGCAAACTGGGAAATAATCAGTTCCGGTTCACCCCACACCCCCTTATTATTAACGGAGCGGAATATGGCAGGACTGCCCTGATAAAACCTTGTAAACCACAGTGTCTGGTCATCCGGTGATACATAAGGCCAGCCTTCCATGGCGTCACTGTTAACGTTTTCGATATTGACCGGATCGGACCAGTTGTCACCATCCCTTGTGGTCAGCCATATATCATACGATCCGAAGCCACCTGACCTGCCCGAATGAAAATACAGGTAATTCCCGCAGATATGGACTTCCCCGATCTGAATTTCTTTCATCAGGCGGTCGCCTGCATAGGTCCAGTTAGTCCATTTATCACCAATGTATTGTGCCGTGAACATGTTGACGCCATCAAAACCCTCCCTGGCTGATGCAAACCACATTTCATTATCCTGCACGGCAACGGCACCATCCAGGGCCAGTTTCCCGGGATCCTGCAGCCACAGCCTTTCTGCCTCTCCCCATGTATTGCCGATCTTATGCGATACCCATATGCCTGTCACACTGTCAAGCAACTGTTGTTCTACCGGTATCCTGACATCGGGTGTAAAAAAGAAATACATGGTATTGCCATCCGGAAGAGCAAAAGGTGAGTCTTCTGCACCTGAAGTATTGATACCTGACTGAAGGGGTATAGGTTTCTCATATTCAAGCGAATGCAGAACAGGCGGATGCTGATCGGTTTCAGGTCCGCGCTTGTCAATATCGGCAGGCAGTTTGTCAAGGCGGTTTACCTGCGGATGTTCCGGCAGGTCATCATCATCGTCATTTTTATTATCACACGATGATATCAGTCCGGATAATACAAACATCATAAAAAGTATGACGAAGGCAGTGAATGACCTTTGTACATGTGACTCTGATTTTTGTTGCATGGTTTCAGGTTTGAATACATAAACACGGATTAGCCGTTCAAAATATACGACGATTTATCCTCAAAAACAACAGTATTTTAAGCAATTACCTGCTCAATATTTTCAAGCCGGCGTCTTTCAGGTAGCAGGTCAAAATTCTTAAATCTTCAGTCCACCACATAAAATTGAACTTTATTTTTACCACCAAAACGCCAAAACACTAAAAAAGTAATACTTTAATTTTTTGCACTGAGCCATTTCAATTGGTGCTTTTGTGCCTTGGTGGCAAAATGAATACCCGGCGTATGCACCGGAATGGTATTTTTGACTTTTCGGAGCAGAAATAGTCTTTTATCTTTAATCTAAGATCTTAGATCTTTAGTCTGTATACCTTATCATTTAAACAATTCAAGATCAACAGCCTCACCCATCATTTTGTATCCTTTTTCATTCGGATGCAGGAAATCACCTGTATGTGCCTCAGGCAACAAGCTTAAACTGTCTTCCGGATTTCGCAACACCATATCAAAATCGATAACCGCATCAAACCGGTTGCTGTTACGAATCCAGGTGTTAACCGTGTTTCGGGCCTTTTCGCGATAGCCGGTATAGTAGAATGATTTTCCAAAGGGAAGAATGGTGGCGCCGTAAACCTTAATATTTCTGGCATGGGCAAGATCAATCATATTCTCATAGGCAGCAACCAGGTCATTGGCAACCCGGGCTGCCGCAATACTATCAGGGGTTTGACCGATATCGTTTATCGCTTCAAATATGATAATCCACCGTACCCCTTGTTGGTTAAGGATATCACGTTCATACCTGTCAATGGCTGCCGGCCCGAGGCAGTTTTTAAGCACGCAGTTACCACCGATACCCATATTGAGAACAGCAGTTTGCCGGGTATCAGAGTTTTTAAGAAGACACTCCGACAACATATCCGGCCATCTGTTCTGCCTGTTTGTCCCCGAGCCACGCCCGTCAGTAATGGAATTGCCAAGAATGGCAACAGCACCGGCCGATTCAGGCGCTTTTACATCTATCCCGTTGATAATGTACCAGTGATCAGTCAGTACAGAACCCGAAAAATCAGTCAATGAAATGTTGTCTCCGGCAAGCAGATACGATGTAGTCCGTGATCCGGGATGGCCGGTCACGTCAGCAGATGTTTCGCCGAAGTAAATGGTAATGGCTATATCCATCCTGGGTTTCAGATCGAAAGGAACCGGATCGGAAGTCATGACAGCCCCTGAATCTATGGTAACCTCAGGATGGCCGTTAAATGTCAGTTCCTTTGCAGTAGATGCTATAACAGCACTGCCGCCCAAAGAGACGGCAACCTGCACTGCTTTCATGGTAACGGGACTTGTGCTGAATTCATTTGAGAATCGTACGCGCAGACTGTCACCCCCTATTGAAACACGCACCACCTGCCGCAGGGTATTGTTGCTCAAACCGGGTTCAGGAGGCATGTTGCCGGGTTCCACAAGTTGCGGCGCCGTGCTCCAGGTACCAACCCATATTTTTGCCGAATCATCGTTTGAACATCCGAAAACACTGAACACACCTGCCAATGCACACAATGTTAACAACCCGGCAAATGAACAGCGGGAAAACCATAAAACTTTTAAAAAAATGTCGGGCATTCTGTGTTGCCCCTGGTCTGTTGGCTTCATATCTGATGATTGTATTATTTATATATCAATGAATTCCACATCAGGTCAATAATCTTTTTTCCCTGCTCGCTCATTGATTCATCCATGATCATTGTTATTATAAGGATACCTTCATCCTTATCTCCGATTGATGCAACTTCATAAACATTTGTCTCATCCTTATATGTCAAAACGGCTTTACCGACATCGATCTTCTGCCCCGATTTCAAAACTCTTTTATAATCCTTCCTCTCCATTTTATAGCCGTAATTCACGCTTTCTTTGGTCACCTCGGCGATCATCATCTCATTGAGCATCGTCGGGTTAATGGTGGCATACTCCTGTATCAGCATCCCCGAACCCTCTGCCGTCATCAGCATCACCTGCTCAATGCCTTCGTCAATCTCCATCCTCGAAACCTTATAGTCTTTTGAATACTGAAAGCTGAAAAGATCGTCATCCCATAAAAGTGTGTCCCTGGCGGTGATTTTTAATTTTATATCCCGGCCATCGACCGGTATTGTGTATTCCCTGTCAAGGGCTATCTCCATCCCGGTGTCGTTTATCTGCAACCAGTAGTCCTCCTGGGCATGAACAGCCATGCCGGCCAGGATCAACAAAACCGTCATTAATCCTTTCATATTAATATTTTTTTGATTCATATATCAATGTCGTTAAGTTAAGACCGAATTATGTCCCTCTCACGGAGAGGGTACAGGGAGAGGACATAAATAATCCTTAGCTTAACGACATCGATTCACATATATGGTTACAATATACAAAATATATGACAATAATTGTTACACATATCTTTATGCCGACAAGCATGGCCACAGGCTGAAAGCTTGCGGCAGTTAAAGGGGCCGGTTGATTATGATTTGAACCACAAAAGGCACAAAAGGGCACAAAGGTTATTTACAGTTTATCTTCTTATGTTCTCTTTTGTGTTCTTTTGTGGGTTACTTTATTTTCTCTTTTTGATCATTGTGGCAAATGCTCTGATTCTTAGTTCGTATAGCAGCCTAAACCCGGCATTATTATTTTTCTCCATCAATATTATATAATTTATGGATTAAACTCATATTTTTTGAAGGTTCTAACTGATAATTTTGAAACAGATATTGGCTTAGTATAGAAATATCATTAAAATGATGTAACTTATAAACACATTTAACAAAGTCAGACATAGTTATGAGCAGCCAGGATAAGATCAAACAATTAATCGATCTGCGCGAGAAGGCTAAACTGGGGGGAGGAGAACAACGGATAGAATCGCAGCATGAAAAAGGTAAACTTACCGCCCGTGAACGCCTCGAAATTCTTTTGGATGAAGGCAGTTTTGAGGAGTATGACATGTTTGTCACGCACCGGTGTCATGATTACGGACTGGAAAAACAGGAATATCTTTCTGATGGCGTTGTTACCGGTCACGGCACAATCGATGGCCGGGTTGTCTATGTCTTCTCCCAGGATTTCACCGTATTTGGCGGTTCCTTGTCGGAGACCTTCGCCCAAAAAATCTGTAAGATCATGGACCAGGCCCTGCAGGTCGGAGCCCCGGTTATCGGCATTAATGACAGCGGAGGCGCCCGCATACAGGAGGGGGTCAGAAGCCTTGCAGGCTATGCTGAGATATTTGAAAGGAACATCAGGGCCTCGGGTGTGATCCCGCAGATCTCGGCAGTATTCGGACCCTGTGCCGGAGGTGCGGTGTACAGTCCTGCCCTTACCGATTTTATTGTCATGAGTGAAAATACCAGTTACATGTTTGTTACAGGGCCGAAGGTGACAAAGACAGTAACCGGAGAACGGATATCGACGGAAGACCTGGGTGGCGCCGAAGTTCATGCTACACGATCGGGTGTTGCACATCTTGTGGCTGAAAATGAAGAGGAAGGCCTTCTCATGATCAGAAAACTCTTAAGTTACCTGCCCCAGAACAACGTTGAAGAGCCTCCCGTGGGTGAAATCACAGATCCTATCGACCGCACCGAGGATGCCCTTAATGATATCGTGCCGGAAGATCCGAACAAGCCTTACGATATCCTTGATGTGATCCATCTGCTGGCAGATGGCGGTGAGTTCATGGAGATACAATCCAGGTATGCTAAAAATATAGTTACCGGCTTTGCCAAAATGGGCGGTATACCTGTTGGCATAGTGGCCAACCAGCCAAACGTCCTGGCCGGCGT
The DNA here is from genome assembly GCA_016934055.1 of Bacteroidales bacterium. Lineage (GTDB taxonomy): Bacteria > Bacteroidota > Bacteroidia > Bacteroidales > UBA10428 > UBA5072. The sequence goes on from JAFGTR010000169.1 coordinate 23,522, forward strand.
GCTTGACATCAACGCCTCCCGGAAGGCGGCACGGTTTGTCCGCTGCTGTGATGCCTTTAACATACCCCTGTTCACACTCGTTGACGTGCCTGGATTTCTGCCCGGTTCGGCCCAGGAATATGGCGGTATTATTATTCACGGCGCCAAGCTCATGTTCGCATACGGCGAAGCCACCGTGCCAAAGGTGACTGTCACCCTGCGAAAATCATACGGCGGGGCACACGATGTTATGAGCTCGAAACAACTGCGGGGTGATATTAACTACGCCTGGCCTTCGGCCGAGATAGCTGTTATGGGCCCCCGCGGTGCCATTGAGATACTCGAGAGTAAAAAGCTGGCCGGGATTGAAAAGCCCGAAGACCTGCAGAAGTTTATTGATGAGAAGGAAAACGAATACCGCGAAAAGTTTGCCAATCCATACCAGGCTGCAAAATACGGCTATATCGATGATGTTATTGAACCAAGAAACACAAGGTTTCGTGTAATAAGAGCCCTGAAAACCCTGGCCAACAAAAAGGATATGTTGCCGCCCAAGAAACACTCGAATATACCACTGTAAAATAAAAGACGATGATACCGGCATTTGATATCAACCCCTCGGCCATTGACGGCAATGCACTGACCATTTCCGTGGTTGGCTATGTTATCGTATTTCTTGCGCTTGTCCTGTTGTCAACCGTGTTTTACTACATGCCCAAACTGATGGGCATCAGATGGCATCCGAAGAAAAAAAACACAGGGACTGTTAAGTCCGGTGAAGCACTTACGGGCGAAGTGAGCGCAGCCATAAGCATGGCTTTATATTTGCATTTTAATCAATACCATGAGGAGGAGAGCAAACATCTGACCATTAAAAGAGAATCGCGTTTGTATTCACCCTGGAGCTCAAAGATCTACCAGGTGAGGAATCAGTTTAACCGGATTTAACAGGCTTACCGTATGAAGAAATTTAAATTTACAATAAGGGGCAACACTTACGATGTTGACCTTAAAAAAATTGAGGAGAATATCGCCACCATCGAGGTGAATGGCACCTTGTACGAGGTTGAGCTTGAGCCTGAGAAAAAAACAAGCAAAACACCAACGCTTGTCCGGAAAGTAATCCTTTCCGGGGCTGAAAAAATTGAGAAAAAGGAATGCGGATCCACAACACCTGTCAGGGCTCCCCTGCCGGGGAATATATTATCCGTGAAAGTCAAAAGAGGCGATATCATCAAAAGGGGTGACGTGCTTGTTATCATGGAAGCTATGAAAATGGAAAACAACGTGATGGCTGAAAAAGACGGTGTGGTTGAGAATGTCAATGTAAAACCAGGCGAAACTGTTCTTGAAGGGGATAGTTTGCTGGAAATTGTTTAAATGGAAATTTGAATGTTGTTGTAGTGGTTGTAAGGTGTCGGTTGTCTGTTGTCGGCCTGTCTGCCGTCAGGCAGGTTGTGAGTTGTGAAGGTTATGGTTGTTATGGTTGTTATGGTTGTTATGGTTGTTATGGTTGTTATGGTGGTTGTGGTTGTTATGGTGGTTGTGGTTGATCATGCAGTCTTGCGGTCATGCGGTCAACTGGTCAATTGGTCAACTGGCCTTTAGTCTTTGATCTTTGATCTTTAATCTTTGATCTTTGATCTTGGTTCTTGGTTCTTATGATATACAGATAAAAAATTATAGTTACAAAAGACTGAATTGTTGATGAAGAAATTCCTGTTGGTTATTTCAATCCTGGCAGTACTGGGCATTATACATGCATCCCTGCACAAAGCCGGTGCCTTTAATACAAATGAAACCGGACAAACAACCGGGCTGAACGTTACAGATGAGGCTTCCGGTTCAAAGTCATTGCTGGATGGTATAACGAAGTTTTTTTATTATACCGGATTTAAAAACATGACCACTGGCCATCTTATTATGCTTGTGGTTGGCCTGGTATTCATATTCCTGGCCATTAAATATGATTATGAACCTTTGTTGCTTATCCCCATAGGCACAGGCATCATCATCGGCAACATCCCGTTCATCACCCAGGCGCTGGGAACCACAATGGGACTGTGGCAGGCGGGTGACCCCGGATTGCAGCTGGGCGTCTATGAGCAGGGAAGTGTTTTATACTACCTTTATTTTGGCGTTCTGAAGGGCATTTATCCACCCCTTATCTTTCTCGGCATCGGGGCCATGACTGACTTTTCCGCCCTGATCTCCAATCCCCGCCTGATGATCCTGGGTGCGGCAGCGCAGGTTGGCATTTTCCTGACCTTCCTCGGCGCTTTGTTCCTGGGTTTCGACAGTGCTTCCGCGGGTGCAATCGGCATAATAGGCGGCGCCGACGGGCCCACGGCCATATTCCTGTCGTCAAAACTGGCCAACGGCTGGTTTATGCAGAACGGCGAAATGGTGTATGAGCAATCACGCAACCTCATCGGTCCCATTGCCATTGCCGCATACTCCTATATGGCCCTTGTCCCTCTGATACAACCACCCATCATGCGACTGCTGACCACCAGAAAACAACGCCTGATAAAGATGAAACCGTCAAGGGCCGTTTCACGAACCGAGAAAATCATTTTCCCCATAACAGGGCTCATTTTAACAACCCTTGTCTCACCAAGTGCCATGCCGCTGCTGGGCATGTTATTTTTTGGCAATATCCTCAAAGAATCGGGCGTCACAAACCGGCTGGCGGAAACGGCCAGGACATCTTTTGTCGATATTGTTACGATTTTGCTTGGCCTTACAGTGGGTGCATCAACCCAGGCCGATATTTTTCTCACATCTCAGTCGTTGCTGATATTTATCCTCGGGGCCATTTCATTCATGCTGGCCACTGCAGGAGGATTGGTGTTTGCGCATGTGATGAACATATTTCTGTCCAAAGACAATAAGATCAATCCGCTTATCGGGGCAGCAGGCGTTTCTGCAGTCCCCGACAGTGCCAGGGTTGTGCAGAATATGGGACTGAGGGAAGACCCCACCAATCACCTGCTGATGCATGCCATGGCGCCCAATGTGGCCGGTGTTATCGGTTCAGCTGTGGCGGCAGGTTTACTCCTTAGTTTTCTGATGTAAACGGAGGCGTTGCTTCATTCATTGTTCTCTTCCTGCTTTGAACACCATGCAATGGCATTCTCAATCAAATCCCTGCATGCTTTGGAGCTCATGGGCCCGGGATGCCCGCTTGTTAAAATACCCTGCCGTTTTTATATGGTGTTGCTCTAATCAATACTTTGCCGCCTTTTAATGATCTTCCCAGGTCAATGGCATCCTGGTCGTCATCTTTTAGCAGCGCAGGACCATGATCATACAGGCAGTACAGTGTATCCGGAAGACCCTCGGTGACCGAATTGCACCTAACGTGAGTTTGTGTAGAAACGATTTTTTAAAACTATTATAGTGCTGTAATTTGGATATAGGTCAAATCTAAGCGCATCAAAACTTTTGCTTTTTGCATTTTCGATTTTCGATTCTATTTCTTTTCTCTCTTCTTCCTGGTCATTTCTTTCCAGTTGTTCTTCATAGTTTC
>JAFGTR010000170.1 GCA_016934055.1 Bacteroidales bacterium
CTCCGATAGGAGTGACCTGTTTGTAGCAAAACAAAAGCAACCCATCAACACAGCTCCGTAGAGCCTGCCCCGACCGATAGGCGGGGAGCCAACTGCTTGTCGAAATGACATAACCTTCATTACCCCATCCCTTACGTCCCGCCTGTGGCGGGTCGCGGGGAGTAATAAATCAGATATGCCCCATTTTCTACAAACAGTTTGCCCCTGCCTGCCGACCAGACAGGACTACGTGGCTGTAAAGACAATTCATTGCAGAGTATTAATTATGGTATTTGATCAAAGAAGAAAACAATATTATTCTAAATAAGAGCCTCGGACCGAACGAATGTTTTTATTATCAGGAACTTAACCCGATTTTAGGATAAAAAATGAGGCTTAGAACCGTATTTTCAGGGGTGAAAACATAACTTTAAGGCGAAATAGAAATTCTTTTCGTTATGGCAGGAGCAATCCGTTATTATATTCCCTGAAATTTATGGTTATGGGCTTTCTGAACCTGAAATTCCTTACAATGCCCTTTTTTGACCCAAAAACACGGTTCTAAACTCCTAAAAAGCTATGTTTTATTTTAATGAATTATTTATCAATAGTATATTGCGGTCCGACCTAAAATGACCCTGTAGGAAATGTTATAGGATAGAATCAACAGTAGTGTAAAAGTGGAATAAAATTTCATAAAGGGTTTGTTTATAATTGCATTGGTATAAAATACCTGCTATACACAATCATTTCATTATTTATATGTTATTGTGAAGTTGCAACTTTCACCACCCCATAACACTGTTGTATCAATTTTCACATTAACCGGTTTTCCGATAACAGCTTCATAAATCTCTTTATTCCAGCCCAGGGTACAATTACAGAATTCTTTGGGCATTTTTGAGATGTCAACAAACGGGCAGAAACAGCTGTTATTTTTTTTGCCTGCTATTGTAATAATCCCTTTTTCTTCATCATGTTCGGCTTTCTCAACCCATTTTTCAAGACTTTTCAGATAACCATTTATATCACCCTTGAATTTGCTTATGTGCTCAATGTTTTCTTTTGCGCAATGCCTGCCCATATTTTCCAGTAAGGATGTCAGGGTTTCTTTATCCATATTACCATTCAGGCTTTGAATAAGTCTGGCCATGCGATTTTGCATGAAACCGATACGCCAGTCTTCTTTCTTATCGTCAGAAGGATCGTTATCTGCAAGCAAATCAGCAGGAGAAAACAGCATCACGCCGGCACAACCACATGCGCTGTATTTACACACGTTTTTAAAAAAGTCTTTTCTGTCCATTATTAAATCTTTTAAATAACCTTTGCGCAATTTCCGGTAAACAAACAACTTCTTAAAGTTAAAGCACTCTGGTAATTTTATGAGCAAGATATTCAATATTTTATTTTCGGTCAATAGCTGGAGAGTGTTTTTTTATGGGCAGGACCAAATGTTGTTAATAAACTTTGTCAGGAATTATGTTATCAGGTTAGTATGGGTAGGGCAGGCAAAACCTGCGAGTATATTTCTGAGGTCAAACCTTAGTCGAACCGGGCAACGAATTTAGTTCATGATGAAAGACTGGAGGCACAACCTCCGAACAGCATGGGGAACTCCCGCGCAATGAATCGCCAGAAGTCTTCTTTTTGCTGGCACAAGATTATTGGAAGTTAATTAAAAAAACTCATATATTATGACAGTACCTTGCGGCAGTGTGGGGGCATGTGCAATCCGGTCTCAGGTGGGATTGTGCATGACTGTGTGATACTTGCATTTTATTTTATTATTCTGTTGAGTCTCAATCTGTGATATCTTTGCAATACATATGGATAGAAATTAAATAAGATATTAATTACAAATACTAACACAGTCATTAATAGATTTGTACTCAATCCTAAATAGATATTTATAATTAAAACTATGATAAACCCGAAACCGTGTCCAAACTCTGCCCTCTTTGTATATACAATGAATCTGTTGAATCCGTTTCTTGTTCCGTCGAAATAGTATTTTTTATTTTGATCTTTTCTCCAGAGGGTTAAACGTAAAATTTTCCTGTATATTTCTATTTGCATAAAGTTGCATAGAAGTTTTAATGTGTCAGGTCGTTTAATTTTATAATATGTCTCAGGTAAAATCCTGTAGAGGGGAAATGAATACACAATGGTAAAGATCCCTGTTATAAACAGATTTATAAACAGAGAATCAACCAATACGGATTTAAACGCATGCGGCGGATCAACACTTAATCTTTCAATCAGAAGTATTGATTGCCAGATCAAAAATGCGGAGAATACGACATGTAATAATCTGCCGGCTGTTTTCATCCTTTTTTATTTAATATTCCTGTTGCTATTTATTTCAGAAATTACTTATAATTTTCTATGAAAAAATTTAAGTATGTTAGTTCAGTAAAATCGCATTGTTGCCAAACATTACAGGTTCACATTCCTCACTCGATAAGTATTTTTGCTACCTGTGATTTATTTGCATTACGGAGCACCAGAAAGTAGAAGCCCGGTTCAAGGTTCAGACTAAGCTGTTCCTGCTGCACGGGTGTGGAAAACTCTTTGTGCAGCATCAGCCTGCCGTCAATACCCACCAGTTGCAGTGTCGTAAATCCTGAGCGCCAGTGTACCTGTATTTCATCGGTGGCAGGATTGGGGAAAACAACTGCCGGAGAATGCTCCCGGCCGGGATCATGAATATAATCCGGAATCTCATCCGGACAATTTGTTGCTGTATCTCCCATACCCTCGGGAATAAAACCTGTATTTGAAAGCAACAACTTATCAAGAAGGGCACCGTCCTCGCGATAGCATATACTTAATGTATGGTAACCGGTGTCAAGTTCAAATTCAACAACATTGCTCCCGGCGTTGGAATTATGCAGGTCATCCCAGTGCCAGTTGCCGCCGGTCGGAATGCTGTTCCACATTATCCAGGTGCCGTTATCCATCTTTACCCAGTATGAATCATCGTCGGCCGATGGTGTGATTACCCTGCCCCAGAGTTTATATGTCCCGTCTTCTTCCAGATGGAAATTAAACAAAATATGATCGGCCGCGTTAGCTGAAGCATCACCCAGGCTTTGTGTTCCTATAGGAGCCATAACATATTCTCCATGTGAAGCGTTCAAATTTTCTTCAATCAACCATGTGGATCCGACAATCCCGCATTCTGCTTCCAGATACAGATTGGTATTTTTGATCGAGATCACGTTGATGCTGACTGTATCACAGTCTCTTGCCCCGTCATTGTCGGTAACGCTCAGTACAAGTTCATGTTCGCCGACCCTGACCATCAGGTCACAAATGGTATCTGTTGAAACCTGTAAGCCATCGAATGCCCAGGAATAGTCTGCCAGAATTCCATCCGGATCCGTGCATGCTGCGGCAGTGAAATGAAATGATTCATATCCGTCACCATCGGTATCTGTCACTTCAAGATCTTCACTGACAAAAGCATCCGGTCCCAGGTTCCCGAATCTTCCGGCGTTATCCGCATGGGAGGTAAAGGTTGTTATGCTTTGCGGATCAACAACAGCCGTAAACAACCCGCCTGTGAGGGAAGCGCCCCCGTCATTCACAAGGTTTTTGGAAACAGAGGTTGTGAATTTCGTCAGCGTATCAATGGACCCGTCCTGAATTTCAAAGTTCAGTTCCACAGCAGACTGATTTGAATTGACAACAACAATAACCAGACCGGAGTCGGTCTTAAATGCTGTGGCATCGATGCCGGCAGCTGAACTGATCTCGGTATTTACCCTCTCGGCCCCGGGCCTTATAAATTTAGAGAAATGAGAGAAGACATAACCCCGCTTTGAAACAGATCCGTCATCCGTAATAAGCCCGTAAAAGCGCCGTATGTACCACCATATATAAGCGTTAAAATTAGCCTGCATGCAATCGGTGATCTCATTTCCCACAAGCAGCGCATCAGGCCACAGGTTGGCACTCCGGTCACTGCTGGTATAATGTTCGGTCATCCATACTTCTTTGCCTTTCTCACGGGCCAGGGGATAGTCGAAAAGCCCTCCGCCATAGATATGGCCACCCACAATGTCAAAATTTGCATTGGCTTCGGCATCGTTGAGCAGGGCATCGGTATAAGGGCGTCTGAACTGAAAGGATTCGGGTGCCATCACACGGGTTGGTATAGATTGGGCATTTTCTTCAAGAAATCTGATCATTTCATCCTGGGTCCAGCTTGTCCAGCCACCCGCATAATCCGGTTCATTCTGAACCGAGATGGCATAGACAGGGACTCCGCTGTCATTCATACAGGTGTAGTAACGCGTCAGATGGGCTGCATAATCATCGTAATAATCCTCATGAAGCCTGTGTTGTGATGATGCCGGATCAAGCATTTCAGCCGGAGGATCCCAGGGAGAAGCAAAGACGATGGCTCCTTTTTCAACGGCATACCGGGCAATATCCAGCTCAGTATAAAACCGGCCGGAATCCGGATCGATCTGAAGCCTTAGTATACTCAGGCCCAGTTCGCCCGGGTCGTTATCAAAAGCCTTTTTACACATATTTTCATTGAGGTCCCTGCCTTGCCAGGAGGTAATGTGTATCCCGCCAAAACCCCGGATGGTCTGGTATACAGAATCCATATCGATGGTGATGCTCTGGGCATTTAGAACACCGCTAATACCAAGGAGGACTATGTAAAGTCCAAAATATTCATTCCGGCCTCTTCTCATTTCACAATATTTTTAGGTTATTTGATTGTTTACTGACATGTATTAGATGTGTTCCAACCCTGTGTATCAACAGTTAACATATGCAGCCTGACTTCAACCATCAACTGGTTTTCCCACGCATCATTATGTCTGTAAAAAAGCATAATTTATGTCTTTTTCACTGTCAAATTTGTTACATTTTCTTGCAGAATTGATGCAAATTCTCATGAAGAACAAAAAGGAATGTCTTTACGTTGTATAAAATCAGAATTCGAATGTGATATACAGAAATGCTATTACCCGGAAAAATCATTATAAATACAAGGATAAGACCACACCGACAGCTATAAGATTGTCCGGACGGAACTTAACGGTTCCTGAACAACTATGATGAGCAATTTTGGCTTACTGTTTTTCAATCGTTTATTATAATATTATCATTTCTTTTGTTTGCACGAAACCTTTAGCTTTTATGGTATAGTAATATATCCCCCTTGTTAAACGGGAAGCATCAAATGTAACGGAATACAAACCGGGAAGGAATTCTTTACCTGCCAGCTCGGTTATTTCTTCACCTATAAGATTACGGACTTTTAGGCTAACGAAAGATTTTTCGGGGATTTCAAAACTAATAGTTGTCAATAAACTGAAAGGATTTGGAAAGTTCTGAGACAGCACGAAACCATTTGAAACATCACCTGATATTTCAATCAGTCCTGTTTCGCCGGTAAATATACCAACAACAAACGGGCCGAGATTCGAAATACCTCCTCTTGAGACTGTGTAAGGTTGCTTATCGAATTGTGTCGTATAATCGCCTGTTCCGGCCTCTGCAGTATCTGTCAAATTAAATATTTTTGCACAATTCTCCCGATCTGTCCTGAAAGCGGCATTCTCCATTACTGTCGTCCAGCCAAACTGAAGGGTATAGTCCCCGCCACCGGGAATGTCTTCGAGAATATTCCATATTAATTTCACCCTTCCGCCAAAAGGTGATTCTTCGTTGTCTTTTATTACACTGGCACTTATCCGGTCAACAGTACCGGAATTGGTGATCCAGACAGGTGAATAGCTGGTCGTTCCGATAGGGAAAAAAACCTCCGATGTGCCAACAGAGGTACGCGTCAAAACTCCTCCATCAGTTGTTCCGACATAAATATTTGAACCAATATTGGAAATAGAATCTACCGTTAACGTATTTGATCCTAATTCAAGTTTATAATTAAGATCAAGATTGCTGATTGTTCGTGAAGCATGAAGAGTTACACTTTTCGTATTTGCGGTAATAAGGTTGCCGGGACCGTCAGAGGAAGGGAATTCTGCATCTGTGGTTGTCTGAGCAGATTTTCCTGAATATTTAAGCGATGCATTTATACCATACGAAAGTACATTATTATTTAAAGCTAAACCGCCGTTTTGCAAATCCATAGTTCCATTAACTACTACTGTGTTTGAAAGTGTTACGCCAAGAGGATTATTGATGATAAAATTATTGACCGTATCAGGTAATAAGCTTCCTGTTACTTGTGCCAAAGAACCGTTGAAAACAAAGTTTGATGCTTTATCGAATATCTTCGATCCTGTGTTTGCTATGGAACCATTTATTCCGTCTGTATGAGCAGCTATTAAAGTAGCTCCGGCTTTCAGATAAAAGTTCCCATCCCCCTGCAAAATATTGGTTCCAATATCAAGGCTTGCACCACTATCCACTTCAACAGGGAATCCGCCATTGCCAAATGTCACTCCGGTAAACGAAAGCAGCTGTGAGCCTCCAACGTTTTTAAAAATAAATGTTGCATTACCGGGATTTGAATTCTGCGTAGCAGCATCTGTCAGCGATACATTCCCGTGAAGATTCCATAGTGTTGTTCCGCTGCCACCCTGTGAACCCATACTGACCGAAAAATTGCCTCCCGTTATATCAATATTACCGTAATGGTTAATCGTAATATTTGTGTTGGCATTGCTGCTGCTATGTGATGTAAACTTTCCGCCTGATTGAATGATGTCACCGTAAATATTTACAGCAACCGTATCGTCTGCAGCCGGATCACACATTTGCAAACTCGCCGTACCGGTATTTTGAACAGTGATATTCCCCCCGATGGTATTTCCATCCCAAAGCATGCTTAGATCGGCTGTTTGATCAGGACAATTCCAGAGCAGATTGTAAAAATTCTGGTTGAAGTTGGAAGGAGCATTTGATTTTATACTATCAATGGAAATCGTTGAATTGGATCTCCAGATTGCCTCCGGGATTGAACCTCCATCTTGTTTATGTTCGTATTTGCCGTTGCCTGTAAAACTAATTGTTGCCAGTGAATCGCCGGCAATGGTACCATAATTTCTCAGGATGCCCTCAACTATCAAATCGGTTTCAATCCCATTATCAATATGAAATGTAATGCCTTTTTCTATCTCAAGAATCCCACCTCTTTTAACTGTCAACTGGTCAGTCGAGTCATTTGTTGTCACAGTTACAGTATGTCCGTCAAGAATTGAGACAGGCCCATCAGACAAAGAAGGAGGATTTGATACAGGATGGTTCCAGTTTGTCCCATCGTATTGCGACCAGGTATTAACATCATCCCAGTTCCCGGATTGAAAGGAGTGAATTTCACCAACAGGATGGTAATAATCGGTCCCGTTATCGAAAGCTTTGATACCAAAAAAATATTCAATACCATGATTTAAACTGTGAATAGCTATACTGTCTGTATCGTATACCATATAATTGTTATACAATTTATCAGGCGCGACTCCGTAGTTAATGATATAACCGTCTGCATTTTCAACCGGTGTCCATCGAATGACGGCGTCCCTGCCATCCTCGGCATTTCTGTTAACTGTATAATCACTGACAGTTGTGAAAACAGCATGGCTTGTATTTCCAAAAATTCTCAGGTCACGGATAGCAAAATTTCCTTCACCAGGTGTAAAAACATTAATCAGCTTTATATATCGTGCAGCAACCGGTTGGTCCAATTCAATATAATCATGCGGAACATCCTGAGTATTCTGACTTTTATCAACGAGCACGGACCAGCTCATCCCGTCGGTTGATTGTTGAAGAATATACTTTTCATAGATTATATTATCCCTGCCTCTGACAATATCAGGATTGGTATTATGTTCTGCAAAATTGACCTGAACCGCTTCAACGCTGCATTCTTTACCCAAATCTATCATGATCCATTCATCCGGGTCCCCGGACCTGGCACACCAATAGGTACGGGCATCCTCGTCAACGGCATTCTCAATACAATAATCTTCCAGTGAAGAAGAAGCCATTACATATTTTTCACTGGATAAAAGCATCATACCGGCAAAGCTGCTGTCGACAGGATCATCCTTTACTCCCGGAAGGTACATCGGATAATCTCCCCGGTCTGTATTACAGTGTATATGGCCATCTGCATCAAATGCCACAGGGTAAAGTCCCAGTCGCCGCTCAAACATGTGTTTAACGGAGATGGTCATCGTACCGATATGCCAATACTTGCCTTTTTTATCCTTGAATGTACTGCCATGGCCGGCACCTGAAATAAAACCTGTCGGTTTAAAGGAAAAAGGGCTGTAGGTTGCATATTCGTATGGTCCCAGTGGTGAATCGGCAACGTATATCCCATCAGCATACGTTTTAAATTCGGTCCCCGGACCGGCATAATGCAGGTAGTATTTATTATTGAATTTTATCATCCATGAGCCTTCAATCCAGGGTTGTTCATCCAGCAGATTATCATCGCCGCGTCTTTCCCAGCCATGTATCGAAGCCTGTGCGTAAACAACATTGACAACTGAACCTTTTTCTTTAAAGGTTACAGGATCAATTTCAACCACACTGATAGGAGCGTTGTTAGAGAGGCCGGAACACATATACAACCGTGCGTCGTCGTCAAGAAAAAATGCCGGATCACCATAATTCTTAATACTTGGGCCCTGTTCCCAGATACCGGATTTTGGATCTCCGGTCTTATATATGCGTGTACCTGCCGAGGTCACAAAAAACAATGAATCCCTCATGGCCACAACGGCCGGTGCATAACCTTCAACATCCAGGCCCTGGGGGACAATTAAAGTCCAGGAACGAAGATCAGGCGATGTCCAGTAGCCGCCGGACCGTGAGGCGAATAAATAATAATCATCTTTGAATAATACAATCACAGGATCAGCTGCTTCACGCGCATCAACGGCGTCAACCATAAATCTGTAATCCAGGTTAAGCGGATTACAAAACGTTTGGGGTTCATTTACGGGTTGTGTCAAAGCAGATTTGCCCTGCAAGAGAATAAGCAAAAACAGAAACTGATATATTTTAGTTAACTGCATGGTAATTTCCTCCACTGTTTTTATTGGTTTTGATAATATACTAATATTATAAATTGCTAATGGGAATAAATTTTTGTGCTTATTTGAATATATTCAGTGTCCTTTAATAATAGTAAAAGATAAATTTAACTGGTTTTAATGATTCCGGCTAATATTTTCTTATGAAGAGCAAAAGAAATACTGATATGAAAGAACAAAATCAAGCAAAAACATGTATGAAAGGAGTAAAAATTAAATTATAGCAACTTAAGTTAACTGCTTATCTTTTTTGCTTTTTTATTCAACCTTTATTCGCATTACCAGCAAAAGTTTATGTGTTTTGTTTTGATTAAAGTAACTAAGTACTATAATAATGGTTTTTTGTTATACTTAAGCAATTTGCTGGCCCATGGTATGAAATACTGAAAATTGGGTGCATCAGTATGTCCGCCATCATGCTGGCGCCAGGCTAATTCTCCATCCAGCAAACCGGTGAGTACAGGGGGCATTTTTTCTTTCATATATTCATTTGAAACACCTAAATCTTTTGCACCTAATAATTTATAAACCGAACCGGCTGCAACTGTTGCCATATAACTTCCGTGCTGGTCTAACCATTTGGCATCTCCTTTTTCAGGTATGCCATAACTTATAAAAGCAAGGCGAGGGGCACAAAGCGCTATCAGCTCATGCGAATCTACGGATAAATCGCATCCTGTTTTGCTTCCGAAACTGGCTTCAGAAGCAGCATATTTCATATAATTGCCAGCCATCCAATGATACTCACCGCTACCGGCAAGATTCTCAACTGCTTCACCAAATACACGCCGGTGTAATACGGCACCTCCTTTACCGGAAGATCCGATCAAACCCACGGCAAACCGGGGCTCAAATGCAAGTGTTACCAAGGCAGCTTTCCCGTAACGTGAAACGCCTTCTATTCCCACTTTTTTTGCATCAACCAGTGTATCGGTTTCAAGATAATCGAGGCCGCGGGCAGCGCCCCATGCCCAGGCTCTGAGTGCACCCCAGTCATTGGGTTTGCGTGGCTGACCTTTGTTTGCGAGGCCAATCACACCTCTTGTAAGTCCTGCTCCATTATCGGCCTGAATGCTTGACGGATCAATCGTGGCATATCCCCATCCAGCAGCCAGCAATTGTTCTGTTGGCGGAGAATTGCCATCAGGTGGAGGCGCGAAGAAATTAGGGCCGGACAACCTGGTAACAGGTGAATATGCCGGGTATTTATTAAATACAGCCTCCATTTCCGGATTGCTTTTAATCAGCATCTCTTTAAAAGCAGTATTAATTCGTTCCATATCTTCATGCGATGGTTGAGTTGGTGAGGGAAATGAAGGACGACCGAACATTATTAATACAGGAACCGGTCCTTTTACATTAACAGGCAACACCAGAATCATATTGATATCCACGTTTATTAAAGGGTATTCACTGTTATCAACATGCCCGACAAGCTGTTTGGCAATTACAGGAATACGGCCAACAAATTCTCTGTCGGTTATTTTTACAGTCCAGTTTACATGCGGAACATTTTCCGGTAATTTCCCATAAATTTCTCTTTCAAAATCATTCACCAGTTCCGGTCTGCGCTGTTCCCACCACATTTCCGCTGATGTTACTTTTACTCCACCTTTAGTAGTCAGAACATCCGGTAACTGAGGACAGGGATTTGCTGTTGACTCATCATAATTTGCATGGTTGGGGGCACTTTCGTTTCCGCTTGGTCCGGGTCTCAGGCTTGTTATACCCAGCTGGTTCATCATATTTTCATGATCCTGTTCTGCCGTAAAGGTCACAGAAGACGGATATTTGCTGCTATCGATTTGTACATTCTGTGAATATACTGCTGTTGTTAACACCAATATCAATGAAAAGAAACAGATTCTTTTCATACGGAAAAGACTGCTTCTTATAGTCTGGATACATTTTTCCCCTGCTGGTTGGGATAAACAAAAATTATTTTGTTTATAAGAATAAAAATCTACGGTTGTGTTCATAGCAGTTTTTATTTATTGTGGATGCCATTTTTTTGCATATGACCTGTGTCTCATGTCTGCCGGTGTGCAGGCAGGTTGGTTATATACGGCACAGACGCTGTCCTTATTTATTGAAGTTTATTATTTTTCTAAAATATATTGCAGATTCATTATATCCGATTGCTTTGTAAAAATCTGCAGCTCTTCGCGTAGCCAGGCCAACAAGCTTGCCATTCTTTTGACCTATCCATTTTTCAAATTCATTCATTAAATTACTTCCTATGCCTTTCCTTCTGTATTTGTTGTTGACCATAATTTCCTCAACCCAGCCAACGCGTCCGTTGGCATAAAATGTTAAATGCTCGAAACCCAGTAAATAGCCAATTATTGTTTCATCTATACAAACAACCAAAATTACAGAATTAGCATTATTTAATAGTTTGCCGAATGATTTGTCGAAGTCATCTTTTAACGGAATAAAAGATGGAGTAAACCTTTTTACCAAATCGAAAATTTGGTCATTATCATTTATTTTGGCTTGTCGTATTTTCAGTGTCATGAATCAGTAAAGCTTAAATAATTAAAAATTGCCTAAATTTAAGATGAAGTCTATTCATTAACAATTCAGGAGGGCAAATATAATGAAAGATAAAAAAGGCATTGAGAGGAGACAATTTTTAAAATTGTCTTCAACGGCTGTGTTGGCCGGTCTGGCGGGCAGGCTCTCCGGTCATCAGCCGGAAGAGAATTTGTCAATTGTTGAAGAGGCTGCACGAAAAGTAGGAAAATTGCCGCGCCGGAAGCTGGGGTACAGCCAGAGAGAGATCACAATTATTATCGGGGCCGGTGATCTGGAACTGCTTCCCACGGAAGCAGGGGTGCTTTGCGGGATGAATTACTGGCACAAAGCAAACCGGTGGATGAAGAACGGAGCACCCGGTGTCATTATTAAGAACAGGGATGCTCATTACTGTCAGGTTACGGTTGACCGTGTTGGAGCGGATCATTATCAGGGCCATTTTGATGAAGAGGAACATTACAGGTATGTGAAAGAAGCTTTGGAAAAAACCGGATTGCGTTTTTTTGATGACATGCAGTTGCATTACGGTTATCACAACACAATGGAACTGAAGGAAGACAGGAGCTTTATACGTGCCTTTGACCGGTTGAAAAAGGAAGGCCTGGTAAAACATTTATGCCTTTCACAACACAGTTATGAAGGAAGTTCAAGGGTGGAGAACGGACAAAGCGCTGCTGAGGTGTTAACAGCCATAGTTGAAGATGGCCTGTATGAGCATGCCCAGATCATCTATTCTTTTGGTAGTGACCCTGAAATGGATAAATTCCTTGCGTTTGCGCATGAAAAGAAATTCGGGACCATTGCCATGAAAACGGCAAGGGGAATAGGTCGTATGAAACAGGACGAATCTTTTAACAACAAGATGCCAAAGGACACATCGCCATATAATGCTTTGGTGCGCTGGCTGACGACAAAAACCTGGCTTGATGCTGCCGTTATACGTGTCAGAAACCTGGAGGAATTCGTGGAGACTTATTCAGGTGCCGGAAAAGAAATGAGGCCACAGGATGTGCGTGCATTAGAGATCATGACGGCTGAAGCTGACAGGACGGCATGCCGTTTATGCGGAAAGTGTCAGTCACAATGTCCCCGGCAGATACCCATTACTGATATTCTGCGTTTCGAACGCTATGCTTTGGATGACCATGAATGGACAAAAGCCGGTAAGCTCTATGCTGAATTGCCGACCAAAGGAGATCAGTGTATCAATTGCAGAAGCTGTGTTCAGAACTGTCCGCTGAATCTGCAAATTCCAGAAAAGATCGCAAGAGCTCATATTATGCTGACAACAGACAACCGACAACGCCTATAAGTTAAAATATGAATTTTCTTTTTTCCCCGGCGCAATAGTCCCGATTATTGAGTGACAGATTATAATAAACTGTCTTCTTTAACCTCACGTCTCACCAGTACATAATAGTCATTCTCCACCGGGATATATCCCTGGTCATAACAAAAGAAATAAACCCTGCCTGCACGTGTTGTATAAAGGTGCGTTATAAAGTCAGTATTGAATCCTTTTTGCAGCAGCTTCGATTTGTGAATACTGGTCTTCCCGCTGGGATTAAACTGTGCCAGAATATTCCGGTTCCTTGCCAGGATGCCGTTTATTTTCCTGATTAATGCCAGTCCGGCACTGCTTTTCAATTTGTTGTTATAAGCGTTCCGGCACTGATCGGAACAGAATTTTTTATCCGCCCTGCCATGTATTGCTTCCTGGCATTCGAGGCATTTTCTTTCCATAACTTAAATTATTAATTGCCAATTATCTATCCGTTTACACTTAAGTAAAAACATTTACAATCGTTTATAAACGAATGTAAATATTTAAAAACCGATTCATTTAACAGCGTGTAATTTACTTTGTCCCGTTATGAATCACAAACAAATCAAAAACAATTTTTTAACTTTTAATTTAAGCGTCATGAACACAATGCGTAACAAAGTACAGTTGATCGGTAACCTGGGAGGCAATCCCGAGATCCGGTCCTTCGAGAATGGAAAGTCAGTTGCCCGTTTTTCACTGGCCACAACAGATTCCTACACCGATGCCAATGGTAAAAGGATTTCTGAAACGCAGTGGCATAATCTGGTGGCCTGGGGCGGACTGGCCAAGATCGCTGAAAGGTTTCTCGTTAAGGGAAGTGAAGTGGCAGTTGAAGGGAAACTCATCCACCGCACTTATGAAGGCAAGGATGGAAATAAAAAGTATTACACTGAGGTTGTTTTACATGATATCGTCATGCTGCGCACCCGGAATGAAAAAGAAGAATGATGGTCATTTCATGATGGTTTTCCAAAGGTTTTGCAGGCTGATCCGGATAGCAATCACCAGCCTGCATCCTTTACCAACATTTCGTCCCTGACGCAACATCGGTAGCAAAGCACGTGAGGACTTCATTGTGCACATTCAAAAGCATCTGTCATAACCGGTGTCAATGCGTACCCCTTTTTTTCAAGAAGCTTCAAAACACCTTTCTTCCCCGGAAGATGCCCGGCACCTATGGCTATAAAGGTTGGCCGGTCTTTCAACAACGGAATAATACGTTCTGTCATTCTTTGATTTCTTGTTGTAATCATCTGTTTTTCCATGGTAGCCATAGCTTTATCCTCCTGCATCAAAACCAATAACTTATCCAGATCAGCCAGGCAATACAGACGAATGATTTCTTCTATGTCTTCCATACCCTGGTGAAAATTCCTGAAATAATCAACAATATACCGGGGAGGTATCTTTTCAAGCATATCCAGCTGTTCTTCAATAGTTTCCAGTCCGATAATTTTTTTCCCCTCTTTAGTAGCCTGATGATAAAAAAACTCATCTATCGTCATTTCCATTTCACCGTGAATCTGTGAATTCATAGCCATGGAAAGCAGAGCAAAAGGCTTCATATGATCAAACCATGACATGTCCATGCCGGTTTCACTTTCAATGATGGTTTTAATCAGCTCATAATCGTCGGGTTCAAAAATATTCTGCAGTGTTTGTCCCTCAGGTAACATTAATTGTTGAGCAAATCCGGTCATTTTTTCAGGATTCAAATCGACTTCCATGGCAAACAATGAACATGCCTTCAGAGCTTCATTAACCTCTTCATCAAATTGAAAAACCCTTTTGTCTTTTATGTGTATTGTGCCGTAAATATATGATGGTGACGTATGATCATCAGCTTCTATTTTCCAGAGTAATGACTGCGCATCAGCACTGGAGGATAATAAGATCAGAATCGTCAGCGTAAGGAGGCTGCCGCTTAATATGGGGCATTGAGATTTGCTCATTTCAGGCAATTATATTTATACAAATATTATTATAAACCTGTAATTTACGTATTTTATTTTATATTTAATTAACATGAAATGCCAATGCAAAACACAGTATCGGGCAGGCGGGCTGAACGACTCTCTTATTCTATAATCCCCATCTGTTTCATCAGCAGACTTGCATTCATTTTCTGTGTAATGCCGTCACGCAATATGTAATCAAACATAACCTCTGTACCGTTTATCTCTATTTCAAAGCATTTGTTTATCAGGCATTTTTTATCGTGCGATTCAGTTTTTGCCAGTTCAAGATCGTGTGTGGCTATTATGGCTGTCCCGCCAAGCGCAAATATTCTTTCCAGGACAGCCAGAGATCCTTTATGCTTATCATCAGAATTAGTGCCTTTCAGGATTTCATCGAGGATGATCAGCATTTTCCGGTCTTCCGCCAGTTCATCAACAATGGTCTTTATCCGTTTCAATTCGGCATAGAAATACGATTCATGATGCAGCAAAGAATCGCTTGTTCGCATGCTGGTAAATAGTCGTGCCGGATTAAAGGAGAATTTGCCGGCACATACCGGAGCCCCTGCCATAGCCAGTACGAGATTAATCCCCACGGAACGAAGGAAAGTGCTTTTCCCGGCCATATTGGCTCCGGTGATGACAACGATAGTTCCAGCTGACGGGATGACGAAATCGTTGCAAACACGCTGTTCATCAGGGATCAAAGGGTGCCCCAGATCAGCAGCTCTTATCATTTCTTTATCTGTGAATTCAGGACAAGTATAAGCCGGAAAATTGAAATGAAAAGTAGCCTGACTGATAAGTGCATCGATTTCGGCCAGGCCATCAACCCACAGTTCAAAGTGATCACGGTAACGTATTTTCCATTCTTCCAGCCGCCAGATGCACTGGACATCCCATAGCAGGAAACCGTTGAGTATGATGCCGGCCAGAACATTGAGCCGGGTATCAAACGCTGATAGCAACTTTGACAGTTGGTTGATGGCTTCATAGGCCGGATATCCGGATGCATGAAGCTTTGCTTTTAATGATGTCATGGCAGTGCTGCTGAACTCTTCTTTCTCAACCAGGTTGAGCAGACGGCCGATTTTTATAAAGGTTTGCACATACTGGGTTAATACGTTATGAATGCGATTAGTGGTTCTTATTTTTATCCCGATTATCGCCAGCTGAACCAGGAATAGCAGTATGATCAGCCGGTAGAATTCACCGTTGATGAGGGTAAGGATGATACTGGCTATTGAAAGAGCCGGAAAAAGAAGACGTGATATACGATAAAATATGCTGCCATGAAAAGAAGGCGTTTCATTGAACCATGTCTTTATCTGATGCAGGTCATCGGTGCTGTCGATTGTGAGTTCACCGGTGGTCCTGAAGTCAAGGCAGAAATCATTTTTGCCTGCAAGCTCCTTCAATGCTCCCTGCCGTGCTTGCAGGACATGAATATCGGAACACGGATGAGTAAACCATGACGCCAGCAATGCCCGGCCTTTTTTCATTATGGTTCGGTTAATGAACTGAAAAAGCGATCCTTCACCAAAAAGGTCAAGATCATATGAAAACCTGTGATGAATATCCATGAACTCTTTTCCGGGATCCTGCTGATCAAACCTGTACGATAATATCTCAATCTCCCGCCGGTGAATTATTATCATCTGTTGAACATAGCTTTTCTGATCACTGACCCGAATATGCTTTTTTATCAGAAATCCAAACAATATGGTCATCAGGATCATGATGGTGATAGCGACAATTGAACCAAGCTGATTAAAAAGAAAGATTGCAGCAAAAATGGCTGAAAAAGTTATCAGCCGGCCGGTTGAGATACGGGTAAGACTTCTCTGCAGCCCGGCCAAACGGATTTCAAGATCAGGCAACCTGTTGGTGTAATATGTTATGTGTTCATGCATGCTGTAAAATACTGGTTTCGTTTCCGGGCTTTGTCAGACATCCCCGGTAAAAATAATGGTAATCTTTATTATGCCGAATTAATCATTGAAAAAAATGTTTCATAGACATTAGGATTATTCATGAAAGAAAGATGGAGAAAGGATAGCAGACAGAAAACCATTACAGGTTTTGTTCTGAAAACAAATTATTAACTGTTCCGTATATAAAAAGGAACAATTTTTGATTACGTATTCATATAAATGTTTTTAACTTGCATTAATAAAATTAATTGTATGATGAGGAGATTGTTGATAATAATTGTATTAATAATATCTTTTGCAGGTTTGAAAGGTCAGTATTATGGGTCAAAAAAAATTGAACAGGTTGATACCATTTTTAAATTGAACGGGATGGTTTTACCGGTTAATGTTACCACCGTAACACCTGCTTATGTCAGCTTCACCATACCGGGGAAGGATGATGAATTTACCATGGAACGTAAAGAAGTGCATAAAATAATATATAAAAACGGCAGGCTTGAAATAATGAATGAAGCCGCTTTTGTAGTTATGGATGACAGCAATTGGGAAGCTGTCTGGCTTACAGAGAAGAAAAGAGATGTTGCTGATCTGTACAGGCTTGGTGAAATCGAAGCCCGGTCGCCTGCCAGTGCGAGGAGTCCGTCTGCAGCAAAAAAGGGCGCAATCATCAAACTTAAGAAAAGGGCTGTTAATATGAAGGGTACTGTTGTTTTGGTGACCCATAAACAAACCACAGGCGGATACGGGGAGTATCCGGGATATTATATAAAAGGTATTGCATATGGCATTGAGCCTCCTGAAGACGAAGCTCAGATTTCTACAGAGTAAGATTCTTCCGTAAAAAAGGTTGGGATTGCATACGCGTTTTACATTAATTAATTTAAGTTGCCGGTTATAAGTTCTTAATATGATTTAAGAATTAAGAATCAATGTCGTTAAGTTAAGACCGAATTATGTCCCTCTCTCGGAGAGGCTGCAGGGAGAGGGCAAAGAGATCTTTTGGCGTTATCCGGCATATACCATCTTCAGAAAAAATTTTCCATAAAGAAATCTGTCACTTTTTGTGCATGAATTCCCGGCAGTATTGTCGTTCTCGCCATAGCCAGAAAATCCTCCCATGAGTGTCTGTTTCCGTTCAGTTTTCCTGATAAGGTGTTGCAGCTGTCTTTTGAAAACATGTTCGTTTTAATTGAAGATTCATGGATGATGCCTTTCTGAACGGTAAAATGAATACTAACCGGAAAGCCTTCATGGTGAAATTCATGCTCAAAACGGTATTCCGGAGAATATCCATATATCCATTCCCATTGTGCATATTTTACTGATGCCAGCTGACTGATATGGTTCATTTCACTGGCATTGGGGTAATATTGTCTGCCCATGTATGTTTTTTGAATATAGTCAAGCAACCGGATAGAAAAAGTCTCAATATCAAGATGATTTGTCATGAAATCTGCGATATTGGCAACCTGTGTACGGTTCGACTGTACTGCCCGGCTATGATATCGCTCTGTATTGTCAGAAAGTGCATTTCGGAGATTTTGAAGATCAGAATTATATAAAAGCGTACCGTGGTGAAGCACACGGTTTTTATACACATGCCCTGCATTGCCGGATATCTTCATGCCATGTGCCGTAATTTCATTCTTTTTGCTCATTGAGGCCTGAATACCCATAAATTCAAGAAATCTGATGACCGGCAGGGCATATCGTTTAAAATCGATGAGATGGCCCGGTTCTTCATTAGTGATAAAGGAAAAATTCAGATTGCCTGCGTCATGATAAACGGTACCCCCGCCGGATAACCTGCGTAGAACAGGAATGTCATGGTTATGCACAAAGCGCGGATTTATCTCTGCCTGGGCAATCTGATGTTTACCGACAATTACAGCCGGTTCTGAAATCCATAACAGAAAGCAATCTTCAGCACAAAAACGCAGAAAATACTCCTCGGATGCCAGGTTAAAAAACGGATTATTGTTTTGAATGTTTATGCACAACATATATTGAAAGCATTAACCAAAATTATGGATATTCAGAAAACAATTTATCACACGAATTAAGGGTTGAAAAAGGTAAATCGTTGCCACAAAGGCATTAAGACACAAAGATACATAAATTACAATCTTTATGACACCTTCCGTTCTTTGTGGCTGAAGTATCAACACTTCATTTGCATTGATAATGATTCTTTATTTTTGGTGGGGATCAGGTCATTTGGATTTTTTTTGTATTTTTAGAAAGGTTATTATTCGAAGGCAGGTTATGCAGGTCAGAATATTCATTTATAAAATAATACAACATCCTGACATTTATTGATTTTATAATGGTGACAGTATTGTAATAAATATTTGTTTTCTGCAATCCCTGTAATTATTAAAAGCATTATTATGGAAAAAGTCGTTGATCGTTTTATTCGCTACGCAAAAATCAATACCCAGTCTGACGAAAACTCCAAAACATCTCCCACTACCCCTGCTCAGCTTGAGCTTGCCAATTGGCTTGCCGATGAATTAAGGAGCATCGGCATTAACGATGTCAGCGTTGATGAAAACGGATACCTGATGGCCACTCTTGAAGCCAATACATCAAAAGAAACACCTGTAGTGGGATTTATTGCCCATCTTGACACATCGCCTGATCTGAAAATATCGGCCATTAATCCGCAAGTTGTGAATATCCGCTATGGCAAGCCGGTTGTTTTAAACGCAAAAAGCAATATTGTACTTTCACCGCTTGATTTTCCCATACTGAACAGCTATATCGGTCAGCCCCTGGTTGTTAGCGATGGTCTGTCAAATCTTGGAGCCGATGACAAAGCCGGAATTGCAGAGATCATGACTGCCATCGAATATCTTATCGCACATCCGCAGATAAAACATGGTCCGGTACGTATAGCTTTCACACCTGATGAAGAGATTGGTCGCGGAGCTGACAGGTTCAATGTGAAAGAATTCAATGCTTCCTTTGCTTATACACTTGATGGCGGTGGAATTGGAGAAATTCAATATGAAAATTTCAATGCGGCCAGGGCAAGGATTACCATACAGGGGCTGGATTTGCACCCGGGATCGGCAAAGAACAAAATGAAAAATTCCATGCTTATTGCCATGGAATTGAACGGTATGCTTCCGGCTTATGAAACACCTGAACATACAGAAAACTATGAAGGATTTTATCACCTGACATCAATAAACGGCTCAGTTGAAAGTACAACAATGAATTATATCATAAGGGATCATGACAAATTACACTTCGATCGTAAAAAGGAATTGCTGATTAAAATAGCGGATCATCTTAACCTGAAATATGGCCCGCGGACAGTAAAACTAACCATGGTGGATCAGTATTATAATATGAAGGAAAAGATCGAAGCGGTTTTCCCTATTGTTGACCTGGCTGTTAATGCCATGAAAGCCGTTGGCATTGCCCCCCGGGTGAAACCGGTGAGAGGAGGAACTGATGGTGCACGTTTATCATATATGGGATTACCTTGTCCCAACCTGTTTACGGGCGGACATAATTTTCACAGCCGGTATGAGTTTATTCCTGTTCCGTCTATGGTAAAAGCCGTTGAAATGATCGTAAAGATTGTGGAGCTGCTGGGGAAAGAGGGCCTGCCTGCCGTCAGGCAGGTTTGAAGATTTGAAGGTATGAAGACCTGACTGACGGCAGGCAGGTTTGAAGATTTAAGTTACTAAAACACCTATATCGATCTTCCCTTGTACACCTTTGAAGCTCCAAGGGGAACAAGACGTCCATGATAATTGAGCTTGCCTCCCCAGTTGCCGCCTATTGTAGCTGTAGCATTGCCGTCGGGAGTTATGGAAAGGAAAATATCATACATTCCAATGGAGGTCATAATCATCATTTTTACATTGTAAATCTTTGACTTTCCTGACTTAGTCACCTCATACTGTGTTATGGTACCTTCAGCCGTTACGCCTCCCATAAAATTGGGCCCTCCTACTCCTGACATGGAAGCGGTTTGGATAACGCCCTGCGTGCTGTCGACAATGATGAAATTGATGGTTGAATTTACCATGACCCTGCTGCCATATTGGTTACTCAGATAGTCGGCTTCGAGCACAAATTTTCCCTCATTGACCATCATCTCTACCAATGCGGCCTGCATGGTCTGTTCAGCTTCCCGTTGCTTTTTCTTTTCTTCTTTCTGCAGTTGCCTTTGTGTTTTCCTGTCAACTGTATTTTCAGTCTGGCTGGATGCCAAAGGCATAAACATCAGCATCAGTATTATTATTCCAATTGGTTTCATGGTATGTTAATTTTATTATGTTTTACAAATAATCATCTGAAAAGGATAATTGACATTCTTTACCTTTGGTGCTGGTGTTATGTTAACTTTAATATGTTCATCGTCATGCTGAATTTATTTCAGCATCTCCTGAGATTCCGAAATAAATTCGGAATGA
>JAFGTR010000030.1 GCA_016934055.1 Bacteroidales bacterium
AGTAAAGGATCCTGTGGCTGTCGATGCTTATAAGGTATATCCCAACCCGTCAAACGGCATTGTAACCTTTGCAAACCTGAAAGGTGTTGAATCATTCGATATCTACAACCTTGTTGGCGCAAAAATTCTCACGGTTGATGTAAAAGGAAGCCTTGTAAGGGTTCCCAACCTGAAGAGCGGTGTTTATTTCGCCAGAATCAAGGATAACACCCTTAAATTCGTTGTGAAATAAACTGTTCCAACAGAAAATTCATAAAAAAGGCGTTCCCTGTGAACGCCTTTTTTTGTTGTCCGCCTTCGGCTGAGGCTGTGTCCCAGTCCCCGTATCTGCTTCAAGCTTAGTCCCGGTATCCCGGAACGTAACTTATGGCTCATCTGTTTCTGTGTTTTAGTTATATCGTTTTATCCTTTGGCAGTGGGAGTATGTTGTGCTTATGGCATTACCACAAGTTACACTTCGTTAAACTTGCGGTAGTATGGGGGCGACTTGTTTGTTCAAAAAACAATAATCTGTTTTACTTTGATGCACATACGCCTTGCCTGAACAGCTTTTACACTTAACAGACCGCCCCTACGGGGCTTTTAGGAATAACAGATCAAACCTGCATCCTTTTACTACAAACAGGTTGCCCCGCTGGGGCAATAACGCTCATTTTTGAGGGATTGTTTACTGTTTACCTTTTAACGGGTCTCCCCCTCTGCAATCATCTTCTCATACTGCGGAATATATGGATTATCAGGAGATAATTGCTTTAACTCCGGCAGGATTTTTTTGGCAGACTCATAATCCTTAAATAATATACAGGCATAACATAATGTATTCAGGTAATTCGGATCCGTATTATAATCACTGTATATTTTATTAAGGTATAACAAAGCTTTCCTGTCTTTTTTCTGCAGCAGAATATCACCCAGAAACCGGTTGGCAATGTTTGTTTCATGTATTTCATTGGCCCGGAGTAACAAGGCATATGCCTTATCCACCTCTTTCGCCTGCAAATGCCTGGTGGCCTGATCAATGATCTGCTTTACACTGGCTGGTATATGCAGCACCACTTCCTTCTTTTCTTCACTGCCGGTCTGCTGCGTCAAAATATCACGGTACTGCATGAATAATTGTTCTGCCTTAGCGGTTTCTCCTGTTTCATTATAAGCATTATATAGCAGATCAAGCACGGTTTGTTTCCTGAATTCCGGGTTTGCCTTTCTGACTTCTTCGAGCAGGGGAAGAGCCTGTTTAAAGTCGCTCTTTGCCGACAGTATCTCGCCCATCCTGCTGACAACATAAATATCCCGGGTCATGGACAGCGAAGCCCTGTATACTTCCAGAGCCTCATCACCGTTACCGGCCTGAAACAGCAAATCCCCCGCTTCGATATAGTTCCTGAGGTTATAGGGATCAATTTTAAGTATCGATGCATATTCCCTGAAAGCCCGGTCGGTTTCACCACGAACCAGGTAATACTGCGCCATCTTTTTATGAGCTGACACCAGGTTGATGCCTTCATACCTTACCGACTGGTAGGCCAGTGAATCGATTACATTCTGTGGCCGGTAATCGTCCATGAATGTATTAATAACGGTATCGGGCTGAAAAGGCCAGCCTGCTTTTAGCTTTTTAAGCAGGATATCAGCCCGCATGCTGTCAATTCCCGTAAAACTCCAGTTCTGCCTGTACCAGTCAGAAGGCCTGAAATAATTTGAATCGGGTTTGCCAAGAATGCCGCTTTGAACGATAGCCTTGTAAAAGCCATCAGCCATAAGAAAATACCCATCAATGTTCGGATGCACATGTTCCGTCAGAAGCCCGTTGCCGATAAGACCATGGATTGATTTTTCTTCAAATAAAGTGTTCATGGCAACCATATGAGCATCATATTTTTCTGATAAGGCATGAATGATATCATTCATCTCCGAGGAAGCCCTGAACCGGATACAATCGAGGTCCCTGGCAAAATAATAATTCATCCTTGCTTTTTCATATTCCCCCTGGTCTTCAAAGGCCATGGCTTCTTCATAAACATTCAGAGCCGGGGGATACCGGCCTGCATCTGATGTTCCGAAAGGAGGCAGATCCCTGACATTACTCACCAGCTCACTGAAAAAAACAGGAATGTCCTTTTTGCGGGCCTTTTTAAGAACAGCTTTCATGTTTTTCCTGTAATGTTTGTGAGCCAGATTATAATGCTTGCTTTTATATTCAATGCTTTTATCCGCCACAATTACTTCCATCAGGGTGGTGGTTGAGGCATCGGCATTCCCCGTCACTGCCTTTTCAGCCAAAAGGCTTTGTGCGCCAAAGATCAGATTACGCAACAGCTGGTATGTTTTAAACTCCAGTAATTTAAGATGAAGTATTTTAATCCACCTGACACTGCCGAGAGCCTCCTTAGAGCCGATGCCCAGCGCCCCGTAAAACTCATTCTGCCCGCCATAAATAAGGATAGCATCGGGTTCTTCTGCCAGTATCTCGCTGATCTTATCCTGAAACGTAAAACTGTTGATGGCTGTCATGGCCGTATTGATGACCTCAATATGTTTACTTGGGTAGCTGTCCTGAAGCCTTTCATGCAATACCCTGGGAAACATGATTCCCGAACCATAGGGGAAACCCACAACCGTAGAACTGCCTATGACAAAAATCCTGAACCCGTTTTCCGGTTTTTCTTTCAAAAACAATTCATTACCGGGTGTTGTATAAACAACCCGGTTGAAATATTTCCTGCCGAAATCATGATGACACCGGCGGTATGCCTTTCCATAAAGACTATAATCTTCAAACATGTTATAGTTGTCGCCATAACCGGCAATTCTCAGCGCCAGTTCAAGCAACAGGATAACAATAAGAGGAAACAGCATCATCATAAAAGCGAACAGCCATTTTCTTCTCAGGCTTATTTTACCGGTAATTCCCTTGTCTTCCTTTGTTTGATCCATTTATCTTCAATAATGTTCTTTTGGTAAATTTAACCTAAATTGCCCGGCAGCACAAACTGTCAGACAAATCTAACAGATGTCAAATGTAATACTTTCAGACAGAATGTTCATGCTTATTAATAATGCGAATCAGGATTGAAATAAGAATAGAAAAATGAAAATTCATATGCAAGCACTCCGTGCTTTTTGCTCCACCAGACATTTAAGCAAAAATTTATGCAGAATGTGTAATTTCAGCTTTTAATTCGCATAAATTAAATCATCAGGCTGTTATCATTCCTGTCAGAACAGATTTAATGCACCCGATTAAGGGAAAGAGGCCCGCTAATTGTAAATAGATAGAGACATAAAAGAAAGATGAAAGGAAATAAGCTAACAAAGAAACTTTTAGAGGAACTGATCCTTGGAGAAAAAGATGATGTGACAACCTCAGAAATATTGAATTCAGATGAGATCAGTTCAATGATGTATCATCAATGGCATGCTTCCGGCAAGCCTGAATCAGAAATCCATCCCGACTACAAACAATTGTTTGCCGGAATATATGAAAAAATAAATGAAGGCAGGGATAATAGCAAAACCAATTCACTGTTTCTGACACGGGAAGTTGAAAAGCTCAGAAAGTTAAACACAGCCTTCAGAACCCGGTACCGCATTGCCCTGGCTGTGGCAGCAAGCCTGCTGTTTATAGTAGCCCTGGCAACTCTGCAATTCATGAATACCAACCATGTATTTCAAAAAACCATTACAGAGGGTATTGCTCCTCTTGGACAAAAATCGCAGCTGGTGCTGGCCGACGGAACCAGGGTGTTTCTGAATTCCGGAACGGTATTGCGCTATGACAACCTGTTTGGAAAAAGGAACAGAAATATCGAATTAATTGGTGAAGCATTTTTTGAGGTAACACAAAATAAAAAGATACCTTTTATTATAAATACGACTGATATAGAAATAAAGGTACTGGGAACAAAATTCAACGTTACGGCTTATCCGGCCGATCCTGTTATCGAAACATATGTTACTGAAGGCAGGATAACCGTTAAAAACATAAACACAGAGGAATCCCTTGTTGTGGTTGCCCATCAAAAGGCTTCATTTTCAAAGGAAAAAAGACTGCTGACTGTGAGTGATGTCACATCAGATAATCTCATCAGCTGGAAAGAAAACATCCTGTATTTTGACAATGAGAACTTCAGGAACATCATCAAAAAGCTTGAGCGCTGGTATGATGTTACCATAAACCTTGAAGGCAAAGATTCAATTGATGACAGGTTTACCCTGACAATAAAGGATGAAAGCCTCAGGGAGGTCCTTGACCTGATAAGACTTACCACGCCAATGCATTATAAATTCGAAGGGAATAAGGTTACCATAGTCTATTCAGAAAAGGAATAAAACATCAAATGCTATACTTATGAATCTGTATTAACCATACTTATTAACTACAAATCTATATGAAAAGTCTTTTAACTAACCTGAAACGAACGATCGGAAAATTTTTTCCGAAAGGATTTTTTATGGTTCTCATGTTATCTGCCTTGATCCCTGCGGGTTATTCGGCAGATTTAAATCCCGATGAAGCCATACATTTAAAAATCCGGAATGGCATCATTAAGCAAGTGCTTAAAGAAATTGAAAGCCAGTGCAATTTCACTTTCATTTACAATGATGCCTATGTCAATGTTAACCAGCCTATCTCAATTGATTGTTCTGACAAGCCTCTGAACGAATTACTCGATGAAATTCTGACTGTTCGCGGCATCAAGTATACTTTTGTCGACAATCATATTGTCCTTACTGACGCCTTCAGCCGGCAGGAGATTAAAAAGATAAGCGGTAACGTTCGTGATGCTGAGACAAATGAGGCATTGCCCGGCGTTACCATTGTTGAAAAAGGAACTTCCAACGGTACCATAACCGATACCGATGGTAATTTCACCCTTTCAGTATCAGAAGCTTCTTCAATACTGATATCCTATATCGGTTATGCCACACAGGAAATTGCTGTTGCCGATATCAGCGGGAGTATTTCCATCGCCATGAATCCCGAAGTGGTCAGTTTGTCAGAGATCGTTGTCATCGGATACGGTACGGTTAAGAAAAGTGACCTTACAGGGGCTGTATCTTCAGTCTCTGCCGATGATATCCGGCAAAATATAGGGTCGGGTATTGACCAGGCATTACAGGGTCGCACAGCGGGTGTGACGGTGACCACCAACAGCGGTACACCGGGTGCATCACCAACAGTGAGGATCAGGGGTATGGGAACCATTACCAATCCGAATCCATTTTACGTGGTTGACGGGATGCCTGTTTCTGCCGAAACGGTTGGCGCCCTTAATCCCGGCGATATTGAATCAATGGAGATTCTTAAAGATGCTTCTGCAGCTGCTATTTACGGTGCAAGAGCGGCTAACGGCGTTGTACTCATTACCACCAAGAGAGCCAAAACCGGTCATTCGAGCATTAACCTCGATGCCTATACCGGGGTACAGAGCATTGCAAAAAAGTATGATATCATGAGCGGCACTGACTGGACTACCCTGCATAATGCCATAGGCGATGCGTGGCAGGACAGTTCCCTTGTTGAAAATACCGACTGGCAGGATGAAATTTTCCGTAAGGCTAACATCTCCAATGTTCAGCTTTCTTTCCTGAATGGAGGTGAAAGAACCAATTACGCCATCGTCGGAAGTTATTTCAAACAGGACGGCATTGTGAAAGGATCTTCTTATGATCGTTACAGCCTCAGGGTCAACTCATCCTCAGACATAAAGAAATGGTTATCCATTGGTGAAAACATAGGGTTCTCACATTCGAAGCAGAACCTGATACCTGAACAGGATGAGTATACATCTGTAATCATCCAGGCACTC
The DNA here is from genome assembly GCA_016934055.1 of Bacteroidales bacterium. GTDB lineage: Bacteria > Bacteroidota > Bacteroidia > Bacteroidales > UBA10428 > UBA5072. The sequence continues at coordinate 5,814 of JAFGTR010000030.1, forward strand.
ACCATTGACCCGACCACCCCGGTATACACGGAGGAAGGAGAACCCTCGGGGGCCGTCAACAACAACATCGGTAATCCGGTCGGCGCCATCGAAAGAAATCACAATGTGCTTAAAACCGAGCAACTGCTGGGGAATGCCTATGTTGAGATCAAACCTTTTCCATGGTTGTCGTTTAAGTCCAGCATAGGTGCTGAACTGGCAAGGTATAACAATGAACAATACATTCCGGAATTTACAGAATCTGTAACAATTTCATCAGACCAGACCTTTCTGCTTAACGGCACCTATAACAGGAACAACCTGTTGCTTGAAGAATTGCTGACTTTCAACCGGACATTTATGGATAAGCATGACGTCCAGGTATTGCTGGGATACACAAGGCAACAGTCCATCTACAGGTTTTCAATAGGACAGACAGCCGGTGTGCCTGAAAATCCTGATCTCTGGTTCATCTCAAACGGGGATTATGACTCGGAAAGATACAGGTATGAAGATGTTGCCGGCCAGTTGAATGTATTATCCTTCCCCTTTAACTTCGGCAGGGTGCCTACAGATGCATCCATGATATCCTACCTGGCCCGTTTAATCTACTCCTTCAATAATATGATAGACCTCACCGCTTCAATCAGAAGGGACGGTTCAAGCAAATTCGGCTCGACGAACCGCTGGGGGAACTTCCCCTCCTTCGCATTGGGCGTCAAACTCACTGAGTTTTCCTTTTTCCCGAAAAGCGATATGCTGAACTTCCTGAAACTGCGTTTCGGATGGGGTCAGCTTGGTAACCAGGAAATCGGCGATTATGCTGCCTTTACCAGTGTGGCATATGGATTTGATTATACATTGGGCCCCAATTCCGCCAGGGAATCATATTCAGGCGGAGCCCCCAGGGGGTTTGCCAACCAGGGCATCAAATGGGAAGCTACAGATCAGTTGAACATAGGAATTGATGGGAACCTGTTACGTTATAAATTAACTGTCAACTTCGATTATTTTATCAGAAATACAAAAGATATGCTGGCACAGGTACCGGTTCCGGGTGTCGCGGGTATCATGGATCCGCCCTACGTCAACATCGGATCTGTCTCCAACAAAGGGTTTGAGCTGAATCTGAATTACCGCAACAGAGATGGCATTTTTAAATATGGCGTTGGTATCAACCTGGGCTCGGTTAAAAATGAGGTTACCAGCCTGGGAGAGGGTGAACCCATTAACTCAGCTGCTTTCAGGGCAGGGTATCTGATTGCCCGTACAGAAGTCGGCCATCCGATTGCCTCATTCTACGGCTATAAAACCGATGGTTATTATCAAACCCAGGCAGAAATTGATTCATTGAACCAGAAAGCGGCAGAGGTCACCGGTAAGCCAACCGCTACCTTTGACGGCAGGGTTCAACCGGGTGATATTAAGATGGCTGATATCAACAACGATCATGTCATATCGTCTGAAGACAGAACTTTCATCGGTAATCCGCACCCAAAACTTACATACGGCGTCAACATCGATCTTGAATTTAAGCAGTTTGACCTGAGCATATTCGGACAGGGTGTATATGGCAATGATGTATTCATGGCCACCATCTATTATCTTGAAAGCGGCATTGGTTACTGGAACACCTTAACCACCATGAGTGATTACTGGCAGGAGGAAGGTGACAATACGGCAGTGCCAAAGCTCGGTCTTTCTGCCCAGGATAAAAACATGCGCATGTCTGAAAGGTACGTGAAAGACGGCAGCTTCTTCAGAATTAAAAACCTGCAACTGGGTTACACATTGCCTGCTAAATTAACAGAGCGTATCGGCATTGAGAAGTTCAGAATCTATGTCAACGGACAGAACCTGCTTTCATTCCATGACTACAAAGGATTTGATCCAGAGATCGGAACCGGAAGAAGCGGCGGCACAGCCGACCAGCGTGCAGTGCTTGATATTGGTATTGACAGGGGAATGTATCCTTTGTCAAGGATTATCACAGCAGGTGTGAACCTCACTTTTTAACTGTTCATAAATGATAACTTCAAATTCTAAACATATGAAAAAGATATTCAATTTATTAATACTTGCGCCCTTGTTCTTCATGGCATGCAATGATGAAGAATTCCTGGACAAGACACCGCATACACCTTCCGACTATTCCTTCTATACATCGGAAGACGGCGCGCTGCAGGGACTTAATGCTGCCTATGATGTGCTTCAGCGGGGTGAACATGTTGAAAGGGTTGAGTTTTCAGGAACCGTTTGTTCCGGCGATGCCATGGCCGGTGGAGAACCCGGCGGCAACGATCAGCCTTCACTGCAGGAAATGATGCGGTTTAACACCAATCCTGCCAACACTTATTGTCTGAATTACTGGAATGCTTTATACATAGGCATATATCGTTGTAACCTTTTGATAACCTATCTTGAAGACCCTGTTGACAATTTCTCTGATGAACTGAGAAACCGTATCAGAGGCGAGGCATTGTTCCTCAGAGGACTTTTCCACTTCAAGCTGCAAATTAACTATGGCGGTTTCCCGCAATTGCAGACCACCTTTGGAGGGCAACTGAAAGGCGTGCCCTTTATTGACCATATCCTGCTCATGGAAGAATGGAACCAGTCGAGACCCGAACTTGATGAGACATGGAGTAAAATCGAACAGGATTTTATTGATGCTGCCGGGTTACTGCCCGTAAAAAGCCTGATGATCACCAACAAAGACGAGAACGTCGGAAGGGCTACCAAGGGTTCTGCCCAGGCGATGCTGGCAAAAACCTATCTCTACCAGGAAAAATGGCAACAAGCCTATGAGGCAGCCAAGGCTGTTATAGAATCAGGCGAGTATTACCTCGAAGGTGAAACAGGCCATGAAGGACCTTACACCATTACACGCCTGGGAAAAGACGGTGAGTTTACAGCCCAGGTGCCGGGATATAAATACATCTGGCAGCCCGAAGCCAACAACTGCAATGAATCAATATTCGACGTACAACATGAACTGACCGGATCATCGGTTTATCCTGAAGGCCAGGAAGGAAACCTTATTCCGCGTTATTACGGTCCAAGGGCGGTGATGGCCTACACGGTTGTCAGCAGCGACACAGTATTTGGCCCTGTAGAATATTTCTGGGGATTCATCCTGCCAACACAGTATTTTGTTAACACAGCCTTTGAAGATAATGGCTGTGAAGACAATGAAGGCAATATTCTCGACCCGAGGTTTAAATTATCGGTCATTACCGGGGAAGACAAGATACCTTTCTACTATGAAGATCCTGTTATGCGGGCAAAATATCCCGATTCTGTTCTTCTTGCACCTTATTATAACAATCCTGCAACAGGTTATGTAACCTGGAAATATTTTACAGATCCTTATTTCAATACGAGAAGAGGCACCCTGGGTGATATGCCACAGAATACCAAATATTTACGATTTGCTGATCTGTTGCTGATCGGTGCTGAAGCTGCTGTGAACAGCGGGCATGATGCTGATGCGCTCGCCTGGGTCAACAGGGTAAGAGACAGAGCAAGAAATTCAGGCAATACCGGGTATCCGCTTCCACTGACTTCTGTAAGCAAAGAAAAGATATGGGCAGAACGCAGGGTTGAACTGGCCTTTGAAGGACATCAGTTCTATGACATTGTGCGCACCGGCCGCGCAACTCAGGTGTTAAAAGAAGACGCCATGCAGTTTGCCACCAGCACAAATGAGCTTTCATCAGTACCGGTTCAGGAGCAGTTCGGTGATGCCTTTATCGTTGGCAAAAATGAAATATGGCCTGTGCCGCAAGCTGAAATTGATAACACAAACGGGACCATTACCCAGAATCCAAACTATTTTTAGGGTTAGACATACTATTTATCATATCGTTTTAAGGCCTGACCGGATGTGTCAGGCCTTTTTTTTCCGGCTGTCAGGCAGGTCATGCGGTCATGCAGTCCTTTGGTCTGACAGTCTTTGCTCTTTGATCTTTGTTCTTCTTTCTTGGTTCTTTGATCTTTG
>JAFGTR010000031.1 GCA_016934055.1 Bacteroidales bacterium
GCTGGTCTGCTGGTCTGCTGGTCTGCTGGTCTGATGGTCGGCTGGTCGGCTGGTCTGCTCTTCCCCCCTTCTCTTGGTCCCTCAGTCTCCTGTTCTCTTCACCTCAATCGTCTTCTTATACTTAATATTTCTCGACGAAGATCCCACCATGACTTCAATCTTATCTTCTTCCACCACAAAGCCATGCTTCGCTTCATCCCAATAAGCCATGCCGGCAGCCTTTAAAGGAATACTGACCGTCTTTGTCTCCCCCGGCATAACCTTCACCCTTTCAAAACCTTTCAGTTCAATGTTTGGCCTTGTAACTTCTGAATTAACATGACGGATATAAAGCTGAACCACCTCATCACCGGTCATATGCCCTGTATTGGTGACATCGACAAAAGCAGTGATCTCACCCTCAGAATTTAAGACCTGGTCACTCAGCCTGAAATCAGAATATTGAAAAGTCGTATAACTCAGTCCGTAACCGAATTCAAAAAGGGGTTCTTCCTTCATATACATGTATGTCCTGCCTCTTGTAATGTCATAGTCCATCATGGGCGGCAGCTGATTGATGGATGCCGGCCATGTCTGTACAAGGCGTCCGGCCGGATTGTAATCACCAAAAAGAACTTCGGCCAGGGCATTACCGGTTTCCTGGCTGCAATGGGTCATGTGCACTATGGCCGGGATGTTCTCTTTTGACCAGTTAATGGCAAAGGGGAAACTGCTCACCAGAACCACAATGGTGTTAGGATTGGCTTCATAGACTCTTTTTACCAATTCCTCCTGCTCCAGCATGATTGTTTTACGGTCAACACCTTCCTTGCCGTCGCTGGGAACAGGACACAATGCCCAATCATCGTTTCCTGTGGGATGATTGCCTACAACAACGATGGCCACATCGGTCGATGCGGCAGTTTCCACGGCTCTGTTAAAACGGTTATCAGGTGTATAGGCTACCCTTATATCCTCACCCGCCCTTTTCCGAATGCCTTCCAGTGGTGTTACCCTGTAAGGCGGCGTTCCGCTGTACCAGTCAAGTAATACTGAGTCAGCCAGCGGACCAATCACCGCAACTGATCTCAGTTCGTCGGCCTTAAGCGGCAGAAGCCGGGTTTCATTTTTCAGCAACACAATAGTCTTCTTTGTCACCTCAAGCGCTGCTTCCTGATGTGCTTTGGTCAGCCATGGCTCTATGGTATCGGTAATTCCGATGGCGCTGTAAGGAACCATCTCCGGCGGATCGAGCTGGCCCAGTTTTATCATCACCCTGTAAATACCCCTCAGCACGGTATCAATATCAGCCTCCTGAAGATATCCGTTGGCAAGAGCACCATTTACACCTTCCCTGTAATTATCGAGAAACTGGTTAATGCCGGCTTTCACGCAGGCTGCAGCAGCAAGGTTAAGGTCAGGAAAGTATTTGTGACTGCTGACAAGTTGCCGGTAAGCCCCGCCATCTGTGCAGATGATACCATTCTGGCCCCATTCATCAACCGTAATTTCTTTTAACATCGGATGCACCGTACAGGGTATGCCGTTATAACGGTTATACGCCGCCATATAAGCCTGCGACCCTCCTATGGTCACCCCTTTATAAAAAGGATATGAATAATACTCACGCCATAAACGTGTGCTGAAATCCGAAGAGGTGCTGTCCCTGCCGTTTTCATTGCTGTTGGCCAGGAAATGCTTCATCAGCGAAGCTGTCTGCCAGTAATGCGGATCATCACCCTGTAATCCCTTTACGAAAGAAACCACCAGCTGGGCATTGTACCATGCATCTTCGCCGTAACATTCCTCTGTCCTTCCCCATCGCGGATCACGACCTAAATCAGCATTGGGAGCTCTGACAACCAGTCCGCCCCGCCTATACTCCGGGCTCTGGAACATATACCGTACCTCATACCCTTCTATGGCTGCGACCTTTTTCAGAACATCCCTGTCCCACGACTCTGCCAAACCGATGGCCTGAGGAAATATGGTGGTAGGAGCCGGATTCCGCCGTCCCCAGTTGCTTGGACCACCCATAGCCAGACCATGCAGTCCTTCAACATGCCGGGTCCCTTTAACACCTAAACGGGGTACACCCGGATCAGTACCCAGACAAGTCACCTTTTCATCAAGTGTCATCAGCGAAAGCAGGTTGTCAATCCGATCTTCAACAGGCAGATCAGGGTTTTGAAAAGGGTACTGATATTGACCGAATGAAATTCCGGTTATCAGACAGCAAAGTGATGTCAGCAACAAATTCATTTTATTCATAAATAATATAATGTTCAACAAGGCCTGCCCCGAAACCTCGGGGGAACACCCCATAACGAATTACTAAAATCCGATCACCTTTTCTCTTCCGTCATATTGCACCACCCTATCGGGCCTGGCCGTGATACCGATCCCTGCTCCCTGGCCTTCTTTCACCAGCACAATGTGCAGGGTTCTTGTTTTCAACATGCCCGGAAACCCGCCCTGCCTCTCTCCAATGGTGAGTTCCCTGTTATCATCATCCCATATAAAAGCAATGGTGGCATACACACCTTTCTCATAATTATAATTATCATTTTCATCTTCATAAAGGGTAAAACTACCGTCAGCACCCGCATAAATCCTGAGTTCAAGGGGGTCGGCAGGTTTCTCCGTGGCATACTGAACAAAAGGACCCATGGGAATGACGGAACCGGCTTTCACCAACAGGGGAATGCTTTCTTTCGGTGCATCAAATACAGCACGCTCACCGCCCTGCAGTGTCTTACCCGACCAGAAATCATACCACATGCAGCCTCCGGGCAGATAAACCTCGCGTACTTTTTCTTTAACGACGGCTTCCTTTTCCCTGGCAAATGCCGAAGGTGTTTTCCAGAAAAGCTGCATACGGGCAGCACCGGTTGAGTTGTTTTCTGTCTCAACAATAAGATCATATTCCTTTTTTGCTTCAAGGTTTATCAGCTCAGTGTATTGTTCCGTACTTGTATAGATGAAGCGCAGAGTATCGCCGTTGAGTATAATCCGCTTGGCATCAAAACTTTTGATATGGAACTGGTGCATGCCTGTTTCACCGGGTATAAGTTTGCCTTTCCAGCGGATTGAAAACATTGAATCGCTGGCATATTCAGGCCGGCCTGTGTACCAGAATATGTTGATGGCCGTATCGGTCTTCTCAATACCCTTAACCTGATAGGCATTATCCTTATAATAACCGGCTTTCAAACCTTTTTTGCCGTCATCGGTTTTCAGGTATTCTGCACCCACAAGCCTGCTCCGTTCCGGCGGCCTGTAATACATGCATTCCGTCACCGGGCATACCATTAATGAAGGCCCGAACATAAACTGATCATCTACTGAGTAAGTGTTCTTATCAGTCGCAAAATCCATCGGAAGACCGCGCATGATGGTATAATCCTCGCTGGTAACCTTCCATGCCAGCGAATAAATATAAGGCATCAACCTGTACCGCAGGTTATCAAAAGCTATCAGTGAGGGTGTGAACTCACCCATCTCCCAAATCTCACGGGGTGTCTCCGACCCATGGGAACGAAAGATGGGGCTGAAGGTTCCAAACTGAAACATGCGGGCATAAAGCTCCTGGTAAGCCGGATCTTTGCCCCCTTTGCTAAAAAGGCCCTCATAAGCACCCAGCACAAAAGCCCCTATGTCAAAGGTCCAGTATGGTATACCCGACATGCTGTGGTTAAGGCCTGCAGCAATCTGGTGCCTGAACACTTCCCAGCTGGCCCCTATATCACCCGACCATGTGGTGGCCGCATTACGCTGCTGACCGGCATATGTTGAGCGGGTGAGGATATACGCCCTGCGATCGTCAGTTTCTTCCCGCCAGAACCTGTGTATATCATCGGTCATCACCAGTGAAAAAGCATTGAGATAGCGGGCCCAGGAACCCAGGTGGTTACTGCCCATCTTCTTCAATTCGTATTCTGTTGCGCCCTTGGTCAGGGCATTGATAACATCCGGTTCGGTTGAGTCTATCCACCAGCCGTCAAGCCCCATGGCGTAGAGACCGGCCTTCAGGTATTTCCAGTAAAGCCTGTTGGCCGCCGGATTAAAAGCATCGTAGTATTTAAAGCCTGCCCATCCCACAGGTTTATAAAGAAATCCGTTACGAAGCATATCGGCATAAATTTCCGTATTTGGCCCCATGGCCGGCCATATGGATATAATAATGTGAAAATTCAATTTATGCAGGCGATCACACATCTCTTTTGGTTGCGGGAACAAGGTCTTGTCAAAGAACATGCCACCCCAGTTCTCCCTGCCGTTCCAGTAATCCCAGTCCTGGATCATATTGTCAACAGGTATTTTAAGCCTGCGGTATTTCTCCGCCACAGCCATCAGCTCAGCCTGGGTGTCATAATGTTCCTTGCTCTGCCAGTAACCATACGCCCATTTCCCATACATGGGAGCCTTGCCCGTAAGATGTCTGTATCCTGAAATCACGGCATCCATGTTTTTTCCGGCAATAACGTAGTAGTCTATATTATTACCCATGTCCGATGAGATGGTCAGGCCTTCTGCCTTATCATCAAAGACTGTGCTGGAATAGTTATCCCACAGGATACCATAATGCCGTGTGGAAACAAGAAACGGATTAACGGCTTCCGTGTTGGCCTGTACCAGCTTCACCGTCTTCCCCCTGTAATTGAAATAACCATCCTGGTGCTGACCTAAACCGTAAAGGGCTTCATCGGCACTGAGTTCAAAAAGCTGCCTTACACTATAGCCTGAATCTCCGTCATAGACGACCGGCGTAAAAACAGCCCTGTCTTTTTCTTTCAGCAGGGAAAGATTGTCCGGCATGTAATATTCCAGGCATCCGTCAGCCTTTGATATCTTCACCGTCAACGCCGATGACTTCACCACAATGGTATCGTCACCGTCTTCAACAGTGAATTCAACGTCGGGGATGCTGTCAAGGGTAACAGAAAGGCTCAGCTTTTCTGATGTGCCTTCAGGATTCCATTTCACTACACGCACCATATCGTCACTGTAAAACTGAACCGACAAATGCTGGCGTTTTGTTTCCAGCATCACACCGTTACGGATATGCACAGTCCTGTAACGCCCTGTTGAACAGCTCAGTGCCACCACTGAAAACATAACTGAAATAAATGCAATAACTTTTACTTTCATCCTATTATCTTTTTTATTCTAAGTTTCTTAACAACAAAAATTTATCCTTTACGGCCGGTTACAAACACCTTATTCCAGTTTTATGGTCACCGAAGACGGTTCCAGACCTTCTGCCGAAGCATTCAATACCAGGCTGCCCTTTGATTTCTTCGGTTGGATCACCACCAGGCATTTCCCGTAAAATGCTTTCCGGTTGTTCGATTTAAACGATTCATGGCTGACAGGGTCTCCATTGTCAACACCGGCAATGAAAGCCTCCCCTTCAAGACCGAAACTCACCCTGTTATCAGCATAGGGAACCAGATTACCATCAATGTCCGTAATCTCCACCGTAACAAAGCAAAGGTCTGAACCATCAGCTTTGATAACGGTCCGGTCAGGTTTTAATATCAGCCTGGCCGGTTCACCTGCTGTTTTTACAACCTTTTCAATAACAACCCTGCCATCTGTGCGACCAACGGCTCTGAGTGTGCCCGGTGTGAAAGAAAGCCTCCATGTCAGCCTGAGATCCTCGTGCCCTTTCTTTTTTGAGCCCAGCGATTGATCATTTAAATACAATTCCACTTCTTCACAATTGGTATAGGCAATAATGTCAATTTCCTGATTTTCTTTCCAGTTCCAGTGAGGATAAATATGCAGAACAGCTTTGTCTGTCCATTCACTTTGATAAAGATAATATACATCTTTGGGAAATCCTGCCAGATCAATGATGCCGAAATATGAGCTCCGTGACGGCCATCCATAAGGTGTTGGTTCACCCAGGTAGTCAAAGCCTGTCCATATAAACATCCCCGACAGGTAATGATGTTCCCTCATAACCTTCCATGTCTCTTCATGCGTTGAACCCCATGGTGCAGAGACATTGTCATATGACGAAACCGTATGATCGGGATTGCCTGTGGTAAAAGGGATATCCCAACGTACCGGCCAGCGCCGTATGCTGTCAGAAGGCATGTCATAATAACCCCGTGTCATCAGCGCCGACACCGTCTCAGTGGCAATAAATTTCTCACCCGGAAAGACCTTGGGGAACCCTTCATATTCCTTATGGGCATAGTTATAACCTGTCAGATCTAGGGCGCCTGAAACGACCACATGGTTAAATGGACCTGGAGGATTACAGCCTGCCGTCACCGGTCTGGTGGTATCCAGCTCTTTCACAATCTTCACCAGTGCTGGTGCAACGCGCAATCCCGAAGTATCCCATTGTTCCAGCACTTCATTGCCGATGCTCCAGATGAATACAGAGGGGTGATTCCTGTCACGCAATATCATGTCACGCAGGTCTCTTTCATGCCATTCATGCCAGTACAGGGCATAGTCAAACGGACTTTTCTTCTTCTCCCACATGTCAAAAGCTTCATCCATGACAATGAAACCCATTCTGTCGCAAAGGTCAAGCAATTCCGGAGCCGGCGGATTATGAGCGGTTCGGATGCCATTGCATCCCATTTCTTTCAGTATCTCCAGTTGTCTTTCAATAGCCCTTGTATTGACGGCAGCACCAAGACATCCCAGGTCATGGTGGTTGCAAACCCCGTTTATTTTAACACGCCTTCCGTTCAGGAAAAATCCTTCCGTACTGTCAAAATAAAAACTGCGTATCCCAAAAACAGTTTCATAACGATCAGACACTTTTTTCCCCGATCTTATATAAGTTATGGCCTTATAAAGATACGGACTCTCAACCGACCACAGTGTAGGGAAAGCCACCTGCAGATCCTGCCTGATCTCCTGAACAGCATGTCCCTGGATTGTCAACGATGAATGACCTGAAGATACGGTCACGCCATTGGCATCGTGAAAGTCAGTGATCACTTCAAGAACAACTTCTCCATGGCCGGCGTTTCTGATCTTTGTGATAATGACGACATCAGCTGAGGTTGAATCAATTTCAGGTGTTGTAATAGTTGTTCCCCAATGATCGACGAATACACTGCCTGTCTTTACCAGCCTTACATTTCTGTATATGCCCGATCCACTGTACCAGCGTGAATTCGGTTGTTGTGCGTTGTCAACTTTAACGGCCACAATATTTTTTTCCTTTCCAAAATTCAGATAAGGTGTCAGATCATAACGGAACGATATGTAACCATTGGGACGCATACCCAGCAGATGACCGTTAATATATACTTCACTGCAACGGTATATCCCGTCAAATTCAATGAAAATGTTCCTGAGTGAATCCGGTTCAGGAAGCAGAAATGTTTTCCTGTACCAGCCAATGCCACCGGGTAAAGCACCGCCTCCGGCCGTGGCAGGATGTTTTTCGCTGAAAGGCCCTTCAATGCTCCAGTCATGAGGCAGGTTGAGCTTCTTCCATGCAGTATCAACATAACTGACAGCCGATGCACCCTCATGGTCGCCCGGCATAAAACACCAGCCTTCATTGAAATTTTCCGTTATTCTGGCATTACTGTGCTGATCTTTGCATGATACAACAACGATGATCACTGCCGTTAACAACAAAAGGATAAAATGATTTCTTTTCATCGTGGTTAAATTTATTATATCAATAGAGCCTCAATGCTTTATCAGATTTCCGGTACCGGGAATATGGAAGAGCCCGGTGCCTATTACTGTTTTTGACACTGTCAGGTCTTGAAGACCCTGCCAGATCTGCATTACCATATGCCTGTAACCATACTACCGTAAAACAACTTCAACAGGCTCACCGGCATAGACTATTGTGGTCACAGGAAGATCCGGAGAATCAACGCCTCCCTTTCCGTCTTTTGTTATCAGCTTCACTTCAATGGTCCGTTCCTTTAACATACCCGGGTATTCACCCCGCCATTCCCCAACTGATAATTTCCTGTCTGTTTCGGTGTACAAAAATTCCAACATGGCAAAAGCACCTTCTTCATAGCCATAGGTGTTACCGTCATCTTCGTATAGTGTAAACTTTCCGTCTTTTCCTTCAAAAACATACAGGGTAAGGGGATCGGCCGGTTTTTCACCGGTATACTGAATAACCGGACCCGTGGGAATAATGGCGCCCTCCCTGGCAAAGACAGGTACCTTTTCAAGGGGCGCTTCCACTGTCCAGGTCTTTCCGCCTTCATAATATTTTCCTGACAACAGGTCATACCAGCCGCATGTCGAAGGGAGATAAACCTCCCTTGCCCTGGCTTTATAGGTATAAACAGGACAAACCAGCAGATCGGATCCAAACATGAATTCATCGGCGATATCCAGCACTGCTGCATCATCCTGATGATCCATCACAAGAGGACGCATGATGGTATAATCATTGTGCCAGGTCATACCCGCCAGGGAATATATATAGGGCATCAACCTGTAACGCAGTTTGTCATAATAAACCATGGCCTTGTATACAGGATGACCTTCAGGCGAGATATTGTAAATCTCGCGGTAAGGATACTGTCCGTGGATGCGGAACAGCGGACAAAAAGCCCCGAACTGAAACCACCGCATATTAAGCTCGCGCCATTCATCGAGGTCCTCTCCAACAGGATTATAATAACGCCCTTCCAGGGAGAAACCTCCGATATCTGTTGTCCAATATGGTATTCCCGATGCCCCCATGTTGATACCCCCGGCTATCTGATCCTGCAGATCACTCCACCGCGATGCCACATCGCCACTCCACACAGCCGCAGCATTCCTCTGTTGTCCGGCAAAAGCCGAACGGGTTAAAATAAACACCCTCCTGTCAGGATCAGCTTCCCGCTGACTCTTATACACACCCTCTGTGTGAATGAGAGAATAGGCGTTGAAATATACTTCTGCAGGGCCCAGTGCCGGTGTTGACATAAGCTTCTTCCTTTCTTCAGGAGAAGAGTTTGACAATATGTCAGGTTCTGTGGCATCCATCCACCAGGCATCCACACCCTTTGTAAAAAGGCTGTCATAAAGCTGTTTCCAGTATTCCTTCCGGGCATCGGCATTAAAAGCATCGTAAAAAGTAGACACGTAACCCGGGCCAACCCAGTCTTTGGTGCGGTTGTTCACATTTTCCATGTACAGCCAGCCGTTCTTCCGCATGGTCTCATAATTGCTGGTATTTTCATAGTATTTTGGCCATACTGAGATCATGATCCGTGCGTTCAGGTCATCATGAAGCTCACTGATCATACCTTCGGGATCGGGAAAACGTTTACGGTCAAAACCGTGATCACCCCATTTGTCCTCTTCCCAGTAATGCCAGTCGAGAACAATATTGTCGAGCGGGATCTGCTGCCGGCGGTATTCTTTTACAACATCCAGCAATTCATCCTGGGTTTTATACCGCTCACGGCTTTGCCAAAGACCCATGGCCCACTCAGGCATAATGGGCGACTTACCGGTAAGCCGGCGATAGCCTGAAATGACTTCATCGAGGTTGTTCCCGTTGATAAAATAATAATCTATGTATTTCCCGGCCTCTGAATACAATGAAAAATCCTGTTGTTCATCAGGATCAAGCGGGGTAAGACATTCGAGCGCCATGTAAGAAGCACCGCCGTCAGGTATCCATTCAATATGAACGGGTATTTTTTCCCCTTCCGAAAAAGCAATACTGAACTTTTTGGTCCATGGATTCCAGGCCTGACGCCAGCAATCAACCATCAACTCATCATTAACCCAAATCTTTAAATATCCTGCGGAATAGGCAATAAATTTAACTGTTCCGGCCTGATCAGCTTCCAATGATCCGTTCCATTCCACCATTCCCCGTTGCATGGGAAATCCTTCCGGAAACTCATCCATATCATCCAGGTATTTATACCCGATAACCTTTTCGGTACGTTCTGTAAAAAGCTCTCTGTCATCTGAACCACGACCGACAATGTAATAAGATGCTGTCAGTCCTCCGGTATCACCCTTCGCGTCATACATTTTCAGAACCGATAAAGGCATCGGCTCACGCGGATCACCAAATCTTGTTATAGAATAGTTATCCCAGAGGAGACCGTAGTTTTTATTCGAGATCACGAAAGGCACAACATCCACAATATTATGCTGCAATAATTCCACATCTTCACCCTTATAGTTAACCTGTCCGTTCTGATGTGCCCCGAGACCGTAAAAAGCTTCATCTTCAGGCGAATCAAAAACCTGACGTATCTCGTAATATTCCTCACCTTCAATAAGATTGGCGACAAAACAGGTGCTCGGCCGGTCGTTCACCTCTCCCAGCTTTTTTTGGCCTTCCTTATCGATAAAATCAACCTTGCCTGTCTCTTTTGATATGGCAACTTCAACTTTTCCGGTCTTTATCAGCAGATGATCTTTCATCTCCTCCAGCGTCCACTCAGCCTCAGTAAAACCGGCTGACGGATCAATGACCAGACTTTGAAATGAAGTCGTCTCCTTTGACGGGAAAGCCCTTACATGAATGATATCATCAGCAATAACATCAACACGGACTGTCTGCGCAGCATAAGGAGCAACACTTTTCGGATGTACTGTAATACCACTCTCGTCCTTGTTGTATGAACGGCAAGAGGTCAGAACAATCATCACCAGAAGAACAATACAGGATTTTTTCATAATTGATTTTTTATTCAGGTTGATCAAATGTAAGACAGATATTTTAAATCACCACATCAGAATGTTTCATAATTGGTTGAGGAATGTAAAATGAAAAACGGGAAGAAGGTAAACGGGAAGAAGGTAATCGGTGGTTTTGGGTTTTGGGCGATGTGTTTTGGGGTGTTGGGGCGGAAACCCTGGAGACCCTGGCAGGGTGTGGAAAGGAATCAGAAAGAGAATGAGAATGAGAATGAGGAAAAAAAGAGAACCAGTAAGAGAATCAGAATGAGAATGAGGAATGATGGTGGTATGTCTTCAAACCCTTAGGGTTTGCATGTTTGTAGAAGATGCATTTTTGGTTGGTATCTGACCCCATCAGGGGTCACATGTCAATCAGCACAGGAAGATGATGAGAACCGGTAACCGGTAAACGGTAGTTTTGGGAAGGGAAGACCTGCCAGTGTCTTTAAAACCTGCCGGTTTATGCATTCCCGAATCATATTGAAAGCCTGAACGGGTTGTAATTAACCCCAACATCATAAAAGTCTTCGTTTTCCTTTTTCTTGAGAAAATTCACAATGGCATATGTAAGTGGCGTAAAGAGAATCTCAACTGAACATTTAAAAATGTAATTGGATATGATCACAGAAACCAGGACCATGCCGGGAAGGGTCCCGTAAAAGGCAATAAGACAAAAAATGACGGTATCCAATCCCTGTCCTATGAGTGTTGAACTGATGGTTCTTAGCCAGAGAAAACGTCCGCTGGTGAATATTTTCAATTTTGAAAGGGTGAAAGAATTGGAAAACTCACCGGCAAAATAGGCAATAAGACTGGCCAGGACAATACGGGGAACAAAACCGAGCAGGCTTTTAAAGGCTTCCTGGTGAGGCCAGTCAGCAGCCGGAGGAAGCAATTGAACAACGTAAAAGACAAGTGACATCAGAACAGCTGATGCAAACCCGAGCCAAATAACCCTTCTTGACCGCTTATACCCGTATACTTCAGTAAGGATATCGCCAAAAATGTAACTGAGCGGAAAAAGGATGGTGCCGCCATCGAAGGTAAACTTCCAGAGACTGAGAATCTTTGTTGAAGCAATATTGGATATCAGAAGTACGGCAACGAAAAAGGCAACGAGGATATCAAGGTAATGGTAATTTTTTGAAAAGGCGTTTTCTGCAGTCATTTTTGTTTTGTTAAACTGTAAAAATACTTCATTGATTCTATTCCTGAAAATAAAATATTATTTGATCAGAGCGTGTGACATCATGTAATGCAAATTAGTGCACAAAACACCAACGCTTAATGGACAAATATATATTATGACTTATTTACAGGATAATGTAACCCATGAAGACTTTACTGCAGACAACGAACCGTCGACCCGATAAAGATAAAAGTGTATCCGCAAAACATCTATATTCCCTGCATCTGCAAAGAAGAAGGCTCCCAGAGGCTGAACTGATAGAGGTTTTCAAAAAATGAGGGCAGCAAGTCGTTGATAAAATGCGCATTACCGTTGAAAAGCATTACAATACCCACCTTGTCCTGGAGACAGAACCCTATTTCGGCGCGAAATCCCTGAACATATCCGGAATGGAAAACAAAAATTTTGTCGGCAGCACGGATTACCCGCCAGCCAAGCGCATAAGAAAACTCTTCTGCATTCATCCAGGTTCTTTTAACACTTCTTCTCATTGGAATTTTAACCACAGGCTGAAAAACTGCTTCAAGCACGTCCGGAGGAATAATGTCAGGTTTATATCCGGTAAGCGCCAGCAGCCATTGTGCCATATCGGAAATGCTGGCATTTATGCCTGATGCAGGTACGGTAGAATAATAACGCGGATTGTTGTTGACTGGTATCCAGGTATGCCCTGCCCGTAAGTGCGGAGAAGCATAATTATCTGACATGATCAGGGAAACATATTCAGAAGAAGCATCTTTCATCGGCAGGGGATAAAAGATCTTTTCACGAAGCAGGTAAGCATAATCTTTTCCTGAAGAGTTTCTGAGGACCTCATCAACCAAACTGAAAACAACATTCTGATAGCTGTAAACCATCCCCGGTTTTGTGCAAAAAGGAACATGCTCAAGCTGCTCAAGGATCAGGTTAACGGGTATATTATCATCCAGGAGATCTGTATAAGTATGAACAGGAAAACCGGAGGTGTGACTGAGAATATGTTTCAGCGTAATTTTTTTGAAGGTCGAAGAATCACAATGATGAAAATCCGGCAGGTACCATGCAATGTTGTCATCCCAGCCTATGACATTTTCGTGCGTCATGAGGCCTGCAAGTATGCCTGCGAAACCTTTTGAAACCGAGCCTATTCTGAAAGCAGTATGATTATCAACCGGATCGGCACTGCCTTTTCTCTTCTCACCGTATCCTCTCATAAAACGTACCTCACCGTTATAGGCCACCGCTATGGCAGCACCAGGTGTTTTGTTATCCGATACGGACACCTTAAGGACCTCATCATAATGCCGAATAAGACCTTCAAGGGACTGCCCGAGATAATCCGGGTGAAGAACCTCTGATGGATTTTCCGGAAAGACGGGTATCAAATAATCTGTTTTGTTATCAGAAACAAAAGTGGTGAATAAAACCAACGACAGCAGAACAACAACATTCTGCGCCATATTTCTTAAAACAACAAAGTATTTCTCCCGTTGAAACAGCATCTCAGACAAACAGCATTAGAAATTTTCAAAAATAGCGGAAATATGCACTTTGTTTGCATATACGGCAAAAAGTTATGAACGGTTTCATTTTTTGGTAATCTATTTATTTGATAATCAAATCAAATAATTTATAATGAAAATAAATATTCATCAGATCCTTCAGTGTACAATATAAATATACAGCAATAACATTTTTTGCAGTAATTTTATTTAACGGATGTTGCATAACCGGGCAGAGGCACAAGCGGACGCTCAGTTATGGGGCGATCATCAAATCATCAAATCATCAAATCACCAAATCAACAAATCAGCAAATCATCAAATCACCAAATCACCAAATCACCAAATCACCAAATCAGCAAATCACCAAATCATCAAATCACCAAATCACCAAATAATATATGGGAAAGAAAAATGATTTTAACCGGCGTAATTTTCTGAAACTTTCCGCGGCAGGGACTGCCGGGGCATTTTTTACGAAACCTGTCTGGCAGGATAAAATTTCCGGCCTAAAAAACGAAGGTACAGTTATAAAAAGAAAGCTGGGCAATACCGGATTGGAATTGCCTGTTGTAAGCATGGGGGTGATGCGCTCAGACAATCCTGCACTGGTTAAGGCAGCTCTGGATATGGGCATTCAGCATTTCGATACGGCACAGGTTTACCAGGGTGGAAAAAACGAAAATATGCTGGGAGAGGTTTTTAAGGCCTGTAAACGTGAAACCTTCACACTGGGCACAAAAATAATTCCTGAAGGTGTCGACAGGCATACCGGGGTTATCGGACCCGGAGCCACCAGGGAATCCATCACTGAAAAAATGGACATCAGCCTGCAGCGGCTACAGATGGATTATGTAGACATCCTGTACCTGCATGCCGTTGGCAGTCGCGAGGTGGCTTTGCATCCGCCCTTCCTGGAAGCCCTGAAAAGCCTTAAGCAACAAGGCAAAATAAGGTTTGCCGGTGTTTCCACACACATGAATGAACCTGAAGTTATTGAGGCCATCTCGGAAAGTGATGTTTATGATGTTGTCCTCACAGCCTACAATTTCACCATGCAGCACAGGGAAAGTGTGAAAGAGAAAATTGCGCTGGCGGCAGGCAAAGGCAAAGGCATAATAGCCATGAAGACCATGGCGGGAGGATTCCTGGACAAGGACAGAACAAAACCCGTCAATTGCAGGGCCGCATTGAAATGGGTGCTTCAGGATACGAATGTGCATACGACAATCCCGGGTATCATAGCTTTTGACCAGCTGATTGAAAACTTCGGGGTTATGGAGAACCTTGAAATGACCGATGAAGAAAAAGCACATATCGAAACAGCCAGGTTGCAATCATGTTTATACTGCGATCAGTGCAGACAATGCACAGCCTCGTGCAAACATCATCTGCCGGTGAATGAGATCATGCGTGCTTATATGTATGCCTATGGTTACCGCCAATATGAGAAAGCTCTGGCCTTGATGGAAGAATACCGCATGCAGGCAGAGGTATGCCGTGATTGCAGTCAGTGTACGGTCAGCTGTCCCAAGGGATTTATCGTTGCCGACCGCATTGCCGGTATTGCCAGGATTTTATCCGTACCCCGGGACTTCCTGACATAACATATTCTTTTATGATTAACTTTAGGTATACCCTATAAAGATTCAA
>JAFGTR010000171.1 GCA_016934055.1 Bacteroidales bacterium
CTAAAAGACAATTCAATGCAGAGGATTAATTATGGTATTTGATCAAAAAAAGAAAACAATATTATTCTAAATAAGAGCCCGGTCCGACCCCAAAATCAAGATCCTTATTTTATCAGCAACATTTTTCCGGCAAGAATGGTATACCTCCCTTTAAGTCTGCAATAATATATGCCTGACGGTAATGCCGATCCATTAAAAACGAACTCGTATGCGCCGGGCTGTAACCATTTATTGCAAACCTCTTCAATTTTTTCACCCATAGCGTTTATTATTTCCAACACCACTAGCTGTCCTTCCGTTACATTTATGGAAATGGATGTGGTTGCGTTAAAAGGATTAGGAATGTTCTGTTGCATATTAAGCGAATATCTCTGAACCCTGTAATCCTCCTCCAGTCCAACCCCGGTTTCGGTGGAAAAACTCCGTATTTCCGACCATGTTCCTTTTCCTCCCCTGTTGATCCCGCGAAGCCTCCAGTAATAGGTTGCCCCCATATCAAAACCTGTAACAAATATGAATGAATCCTGAATACCGGTACTGCTGTAAAAAATATCAGAGAAGCCTTCATCAACGGAAATCTGAATATGAAAAGAGTCTGTATTGGCAAGGTTCCTCCAGGTAAAGGTCAAACTGACCGGTAATTGTGTTTCATTCATATCGGGGCAGATCAATTCCGGTTGTCCCGGTCTCTCTATTGACACAAGGAACCTTACGATTTCGGAATACCCTCCTTTATTGCCCATGTTGTTCTTGGCACGAACCTGTAAAGCATGAATGCCTTCTTCCAGAAAGATTAATGTATCGGTCCCCGTTACCTTTGAAATTTCTTCGTCTGTTACAAGCTCATAGCTGTCAGTTCCTGTTGCATGAACCGCCGGAGTCCAGCTGACCGGAACAGGACTGACAACTGTATCCCCGAAGGCCGGAAAAGTGATAAAGGGGATTGAAGGTTGCGACAGGTCAGAAAAGTCTGGCATGATTGCTGAAAAGGCAATTTCATCTCTTAACATTTTTGTTGCATGCCCGGTAAGGAGTAGATAAAAATCAGACGGGAGTCCTTCCAGGTCAACAAAATAATGATTTACGGGCAAATCATTCGATATCTTGAATATGGCTGTTCCTTCGTCAATTTCGTCAAACATGGCAACGTATATTGCTTGTGCATTCAATGCTTTGGCATCCAGAAACTGTTGCCACAAAAAATCTCCTTCTAATCTGGGTTTCAACGATGTCCCAGGGGTATACTCATGCATATTGTCCCAACTGAACCCGGGATAAACAAGCGGCATATACAGGCATCCGGCATTATCCATGACGGTTTTATCCGCCGCCCATTCATTCGTATTCGCATAATCGCCGATGTAATTCCCTATATTCCATGGAATATATGCATCCATTCTTTTATATACATCCAGCCATCCATAAGAACTCTCATTTCTCCAGGGCCACTGTCCGAAACCTGCAATAAAAGCCCCGTACTTATTTTCATGCTGAAACAGATCAAGGATCTTGTTACCGGTAAGGGAAGAAAAACGATCCGCAAAAAAACCGAAAATACCCACCACAGGTTTTCCGTTGTGGTGCAGGTAGCGCGGATCCTCTGTTATTTTCATGGAATCCACAAAAAACTGCCAGTCATTCTGCAGGATGTCTGTTATTTTGTTTGTATCGCATCCTGACAAATCGTACATTATATAAAAGATTCTTCCTGTCCGGTTAGCTGCTTCCCTTGCATACCCCGGAATCCGAAATGTTTCCTTCACAGGCTCAGACGTGTGGTCTGAAACGAATCTTTGAACGGCAACGCCATCTATGCCATAGGCTTCCATCCATTTAAAATGACGGATAACTGTTTTTTTATTTGCAGAACTGAATAGATATACTCTGGAACCGTCTTCATAGGTCCAGCCAGGCACCGGGTATTTCTCCGAGTCGGAATACTCGGTCATGTCAGGCCATAAATCAACCGTGATACGGTTATCAAAACTGCCATCTGCATAATGCACCCAACCCTGTCCGGTTGCATCACCTGCAGCCCTGAACCAACCCTGGTAACCGCATATGGTTTTGCCTGTCAGAGTATTGGCGCTTACGGTATTTTCGCCCTCGTATACCTGACCTGCATAGGGTGATATCCAGTCTTCATCAAACTGACGGAACAACATCGTAGGCTCAAGGTAGATGGTGGCTAACAGGATAAACATCCGATTTATATCTTCGGTGAAAAGCCGAAGATCCGATTCAAGGTTCTGGGCATTTCTGAAATCAGCATTCTTCAGCTCAAATACCGCAGTACGGATGCGCTTTGAACTCAGGACAAAGTTTTCAAAACCCGTTGATGCCTGGTGGTAATTTTGAGAAGTTGAATTATATTGAACTCCGAAATTAAAATAACCGCTGTCGATATATGTAACTTCTAAATAAACAGTCTTATTATGAATTTCTTCATCGCACCGGAAATACATATAGGGATTGTACCTGTCTCCGGATGGCTTTGACAAATATACAGTTCGTCCATCGATAACCACGATATCAAAGATACCATCTGCACCGGAAACGGGTTTCAGCGGAAATCCTTCTTGACAAAAGGTTTTATTTAAAGGAAAGAAAATACAACAGCACAGGAATGTGAAGAAGCATTCCGTAATTGTTTTCATGATGTCAGGATGCTGGTTTCACAACAGCTTGCAAATTTTAAGCATAAACAAATTTAAAAAACCGGCAGATTCCAGTCAAGCTATTCCGGATAAAAAAATGATTCAGCCATGAATATACCGTGTAATTGTGTTTTCTTTTCCTTCATCATAACAGGCGTTAAAATTACCCGGGCGATCACCCCATTGCTGGTTTGCTTTTGCATTTATCGCAGGTGCAATAAACGAATAGAAAGAATCGGGTAAAATAATAAGAATTGGTCCTGATAAGGGAGGACGTTGGAAGGTAATTGATTCAAATAAAAACGAAAAAACAAATCAAAGTTAGGCGGGCTCCCACAAGCCGCCCCGGATGCGGATTATGGGATCGGACCGGGCTCTGGTACAGAGCTGAATCCCTGAGTCTGCATTCAATGTTTATACCTTCAAGGTTTTAAGACATGTTTTTTGCCCCGGAGGGTTACGCCTTCTACGTACCACAGGTTACAACAAAGGGAGATCTGTTCCAGGCTGTTTTCGTCGAAAAGATCATCGACGATGTATTCAAATTCGGCCGTGTTTTCTGAATCTTCAAGGGTGTTCCAGTCCTCCTCAGCCGGAAGCATCACCAGGTTTACTTTTAATGAGCTGATCGGCCAATGTTCCCATGTGAAATCACCTCTTTCAATCTGTTCATAGGTTAATACCGGGCTTTCTCCCTCCTCATAAGAATAGCTTTCCGGATCAGCCGGAACTAAATGCCAGTATGTTTTGGCATTCAGTGAAAAACACCGCGGGGCGGCAGTATATTGCCTTCCTTTAATTTCAAAAGGAATGAACACGGGTGGGTTTTCAACCAGAGAGGAATAACCATCCCCTGGTCCCAGTTCAAGGCCATAACAATCTTCATAAGTGTAATCTTCATCAGGTGCTGATGTGATTTCAAACGTGAAGGTATTAATCCGTACCTGCATGGCCTGGCTTTGAGAATCAGCCAACGCCATGCCTGCGTCTAAAAATAAATCTATGCTGGCTTCGAAAACAACCCTACAGGTGGTATCAAACGATGTGGAAAAACTACTGTCGGAGGCATTGAGAACAACCGGTATCGAAACAGGCTTCTCCCGGGTTAATGAAATATTGACATACATGCCTTCGTCGGTTTCACCGGAAAATGCATTGACATGTAAAAAGCCCTCTTCATAAACAAAGCGGCTTTCAATGTCACGGCTTATCTCGTATGCAAGCATTTCGTAAGTTGCTTCACCGCCTGGTTCAGAAATATACTTTATAATTGCCGAGTCGCAATTGAACAGGCCTGCGATATCATTATCAACAAGGTCCTCAGGGAATATTTCATAATCCCCCAGCATAAAACTTTTCGGACTTCTTGTTCTTAAAAGACTGGACAGTGTTTGGGTAAGGCCGGTGATTTTAATCCCCGGATTTTGCGTGGTATCCGATGATTGTCCCTGCACAGGCAGGACAAGGATCATGGAAATCAACAGAAACGAAATACCAAAGGGACGAAATGATGATGGTTTGACTTTCATTGAAAAAGCATTTGCTCACAAGGTAAGGTTTTTTGCTGAAAATGGATTGGGTATGGGTTTAAGGGTCGGATAGTGATCAATCTGCATAAACATAAAAGGTACTGTTTACGCTTCGCTAAACGTGGACCTGTTTTTTGTTTGCCGAAACCCGGGACAGTCGGGGTTAAGTGAAGTTATTATTTCCCCGGCGCCGGAGACGGATTACCTTCATCACTATGCAGCGGCTCCCATTCACCAAAGGTTTCAATGTTGACCTGTACCTGGGGATCAGTCCGGTATTGTTCATTGCTGTTATAATACCAGCCCAGGTATTCTGAATCACCGCCCCCCTGGGTGGTAATCAGGAAGCGGTTGGGCAGGTTGCCGATGTTCATGGCCTGATCGCGTGGCGATGGCTTGTCGCCTCCCTGCGGATCGAATGGAATCCATCCATAATTGGGCAGGTAAACCTCGGGCCAGCGATGAAAAACGTCATCCAGGCTGGCGTCATCCCCGCGCACAACAAATGCCCCTGCATACCGGGCAGGAAGTCCGGCTGCCCTGCATAAGGAAATAAAAGCAAAGGTATATTCCGAGCAGGAACCGGTGCCGCGCTGCAACACCACCGGCGCCGCGTTCCATCCTCCTTCCATTTGGTATTCCAGGGTATTGCCCACATAATTGAAAATCCTGCGGGCCATCCGGTAGGGATTTTTTTCGTCGCCGACGACTTCTTTTGCCAGTTTCTGGATATACGGGTCGCCGGTCATATACTTGCTGCCGTTGGCGGTATAAAGCCGGGAAACGGATTCGGGTATGGATTCCAGGGAACCCACCCGGTCAGGAAAAACAAAGTAACGGATGGCGGAGATCTCTGCTTCCACCACCATGACAGATTGTACAGTTGCGTCAGACAGCACATTTTGGTAATGAAAAAAAGCTACGGGTTGATGCCACCGGTCTTCCGTCATAGTGCATTGCGAAGGCGTAAACGCTTTTTTAATGATCTTCTGCTGGGGCATATTTTCCGGTATGGAAATGAATACATCCAGCGACTGCAATGCTCCCTGCCCGTAAACTTTAACCTGGTGCGTATGCGTTATCCGCGTTTTCCTGGTATCCATCAGCCTGAATGGTTCTTCATCGCGGAACGCCAACTGGTACAAGGTGTCGGTCTGATAATCCAGGTTCCACAGGTATTTTCCATCCCAGGCCAGGTCCCTTGAATAGGGCCCCGGAGCATCCATGATCAGGATAACTTCACCCGATTCCGGGTCAATCATATAGAGCTCATTCAGGTTCCGGTCGCTGCTCCATAAATACTGCCCGTCGAAGGCAAGCCCGTTAACCGATCGGGCCGGTCCGGCAAATTTTTTCACCGCCGTTCCGTCGCTCAGGTCAATTTTCATCAGCGTGTTTTCACGGGATTCTCCTACCCACAGTGTTTTTCCATCCCAGGCCAGCCCTTCCGGATCGTTGCACGGGGCTTCAATGGTCTTTAGTATGGTCCCGTCGGCCGGGTCGATTTGGTATATTTTTTTCTGTTGTTTATCTATGTTCCAAAGGTATTTTCCATCCCAGGCCAGTCCCATCGGCCAGAAACCGGGCGACGCGATCTTGTGCAATACGATGCCTGCTGCCGGGTCAAGCTTATAGATGCTGTCGTTTTTATAGTCTGCAACCCAAAGTGCGCTTCCATCAAAGGTAAGGCCGGTACAATATTTTCCGGGCAGCGGGAATGACCTGAGGACTTTCCCGGGGTACCCCTGTATGGGTTGAAGCAGGAAAAATGCCAGCACGCATAAAAATGTTTTCATGATTTCCGGTGGTTATAATGCATAAGGCAAAAGTACGTTTTATTATTTTCTCACCGGTTATTTGGGTACTTTTTGCCCGAAAAACTGTCTTTAAAGTAAACGTTCACTTTGTATTTTTTCATGCATGTATTCATTTTTATGTTCCTTTTATACCCCTGAATAAGAAGGAGATACGGAAAAAATTAGAATCGGGATCGAACCGGGCTCTTATATGGAAAAATATTGTTAGTAGTTATATCAGTTCATTACTAACTAATTAAAAAACAATATAATATGAATAATGTGCAAA
>JAFGTR010000172.1 GCA_016934055.1 Bacteroidales bacterium
GGAGCCAGAACGATGAGGTGGTAATCCCCATGACCCCCTCCTTTGGTTGCCTGGAAATAATCAGATTGCGAAGGGCCTATAGTCCCCAGTCCCGGTCCCCCTCTCATCACATTGAGGATGAGACAGGGCAATTCAGAGCCGACCAGGTAGGATATCCCTTCCTGCTTGAGGCTGATGCCGGGGCTTGACGATGATGTAAGCGCCCGCTTACCGGTACCGGCGGCTCCGTATACCATGTTGATCGCAGCGACTTCGCTTTCTGCCTGAAGCAGTACCATGCCGGTGCGTTTATGCGGCTCCTGGGCTGCCAGGTATTCCATCACCTCAGACTGAGGGGTGATCGGATAACCAAAATATGCATCGGCGCCTGAACGGATGACCGCTTCGGCAAAAGCTTCGTTGCCTTTCATTAACTTAAATTCTCCCATGATCTATACAGTCGTAATATTATTCAATTTTTTTCCGGTACACGGTGATTACCCCGTCAGGACATACAATCGCACAATTGGCACAGCCGGTGCAAGCCTCCGGATGTGCCATGTAAGCATAATGATAGCCTTTCCCATTGACTTTTTTTTCCATCCGGATAACATCAGTCGGGCATGCTGTAATACACAATTCACAACCTTTGCAGTGTTCAATATCGATGACGATCGCTCCAATAATTTTTGCCATAATGCAATGCTTTTCAGAAACGTAAGATAGCTTAATCCTTCAATTATTATGTGGCTGTCTCCAGTTTCTTTTATTAAATGATGGTGCCAATATTAGATAATTTTAGTTTAAAAAACCATGAAATTTATTATGAATGATGTTTTCTGAAGAGCCTGAGCCGTTCTTCAAGCACCGGCAACTGCTCATGGCGCACCTGTGAGACGCATGCCCTGAGTCCTTCGGAACGCGTGCTCCCGGTAATGTCAAGGGTTATGGCACTGATACCATACATCAGCAGTTCTTCCAGCAAGGCCTTTCCCGAGAAACCATCATAAGCTATGGTGAAATAAAAACCATCGGCAATGGGAACGTCTATGTCGGTATCATAAACGATGCGGAAACCATTGTCAGTGAAACTTTTTTTCATTTTTCCCGCTATTTCTCCATATTCCCTTACAGGTGCAATAATATTGTATTCTCCGTCACAGGCAGCTTTCATCAGGGCTGCAATGGCCAGCTGCGAAGAGTGCGCTGCCCCGGCTGACAAGGCATACAAAGCTCCGTATATAATACTGTGCCCCAGGACGTCGGAACTGAAATATCTTTTCAGATCGGGATAGCGGCGCGAAAACAGGGTGTCGGAAACAGCAATCAGTGCGATCCTTTGTCCTGCATAACTGAATACTTTTGAGGAAGATATAAGTAAAATGAAATTATCGGTATACCTGGCTACGGTAGGCTGGAAAGGAGGTTCCCCGGGTTCTGAAATGTCCTGGCGGAAATCCATACCAAAATAGGCAAGATCCTCCAGTACAACGGCATCATAATGTGTTGCCAGGGTGCCGATGATCTCAAGTTCTTCTTCTTTAAGGCTTATCCAGGCAGGATTGTTTGGGTTGGAATACAGGATGCTTGAGATCTTACCAGTCTGCAGGTAGCTTTCCAGTTTCTGTTTTAGTTTTTTACCACGGTAATCATAAATATCAAAGGAATAATAATTATGGCCCAGCACATGTACCTGTTGTTTGTGCACCGGAAAACCGGGATCAATGAACAAAGTGCCTTCTTTGTTACTGTCAGTACGGTTAACAGTGAGGAAACATGCGAAAGAACCCTGCATAGAGCCACAGGTAGGTATGCAACCTGCCGGGTTAACGTCAATATTGAGGAAGAGCTTGATAAAACGTGATGTTTGTTGCTTGAGTTCCGGAACACCTTCAATATCAGGATAGATAGAGGCAACACCCTTTTTAAGGGCGTTTATCTCAGCTTCTGTCGCCAGAGTTGGGGGACTGACCCCCGGAACACCCATCTCCATCCGGATATACTCCAATCCTGATAATTTTTCAATGCGATTCACCAGGGCAACGATCTCCCTGATGGAAGCATTACCGATCTGGTGAATCCCCGACTCTTCAGCCAGGTGATGCAATGTCTCTCTTGAAACAGGTATTTTCTCCATACTGATCTGATCTTTTTAATAGGTGCGCCTGTCAATGACCCGTTTCGCCTTCCCTTCACTTCTTTCAAGGGTCTTGGGTTCCACCAGTGTGATTTTTATTGAGAGGCCCAGTGAGCTCTCAAGATTCTGTTGTATTTTTTGCCGGAGTGCCATCAACTGTCCTATTTTATCCTGGAAGAACTCTTCATCTACCTCAACCCTGAGCTCAACCTCATCAAGGTTGTTGATTCGGTCGATGATCAGCTGATAGTGTGGTTTTATCTCACTCATCTCAAGTAACACACTCTCAACCTGCGAAGGGAAGAGGTTGACACCCCTTATGATGAGCATATCATCACTGCGTCCCAGGCATTTATCCATTCTGACCAGGGTGCGTCCGCATATACACTTTTCGTAATGCAGTCTTGTGAGATCTCGGGTACGGTACCGTATCAGTGGTAAGCCTTCTTTTGTGATAGTGGTGAACACAAGTTCCCCTGTTTCACCCGGGGGCAAAACTTCCAGGGTTTGCGGATCAATGATCTCGGGATAAAAATGATCCTCATTTATATGCAGTCCTTGCTGGAAGAGACATTCACTGGCTACACCCGGGCCTATGATTTCACTTAAACCGTATATGTCAATGGCTTTTATCTGCAATTTATCCTCGATTTCCTTACGCATATTTTCCGTCCATGGCTCAGCACCGAAAACGCCAACCTTCAGGCGAAGGCCTTCACGTTTTAAACCGCTTTCTTCGATAGCTTCAGCAAGAAAGAGGGCATAGCTGGGAGTACAGGCCAGTACAGTGCTGCCAAAGTCATGCATGAGCTGTAACTGCCGTTTTGTGTTGCCACCAGAGACCGGAATAACGGAGGCGCCGATCTTCTCTCCGCCGTAATGCAGTCCCAGACCCCCTGTAAACAATCCGTAACCGTAAGCAATATGGATGAAGTCATCATTTGTGGCACCGGCACTGGTGAGCGTGCGGGCCATGACTTCCGACCAGGTGGCGATATCACGTCTTGAATATCCTACCACTGTCGGCTTTCCTGTTGTCCCTGAAGAGGCGTGCAGCCGCACGATCTCACTCATCGGGATGGCGAAAAGTCCAAAGGGGTAATTGTCGCGTAAATCGTTCTTTGTGGTGAAGGGTAATTTGACAAGATCATCAATTGTTTGTATGTTTTCAGGGCTGAGTCCTTTTTCCTGCATCTTCTGACGATAGTATGGCACGTGAAAGTATACCCTCTCAACGGTTTCCCTTAGTCGCTCCGACTGCATGCGGCGCAATTCATCACGATCCATGCATTCAATGTGCCTGTTCCAGATTTCCATGATAATTGAATTGGGAAAAATTACTGTTTGATATTATATTTTATAAAGCTCACTGGCCCTGAGCAACTCAATCTCCTGGTCCTGTAAAGCCTTGATGGCCAATTCAGGATTATTGGCACGGAGGATGATGACCGATTTTTCCCCGACTGAGAAGGCGTATGTGTATTCAATACTGATCTCAAGATCGGACAAAACCTTAAGGGCTTTGGCATAATACCTGGATTCGTTGGGGGTTATTATGGAAAGGACTTCCGTAAGATTGACTGTAAATGATTTTTCTTTAAGCAGCTTTTTTGCTTTAACAGGATCGGATACGATTAACCTTAGGATCCCGAATTCTGAGGTGTCAGCAACACTCAGGGCTGTTATTTTAATATTCTCCTGGCCCAGGGTCTCCAGTACTTCTGTGAGCCGCCCCGATTTATTCTCAAGAAATACAGATAATTGATGAATAATCATTGGCTTTGTATTAAGGTTTTGAAATTAAAGGTTACAATTCTTATCACCAATAGGCAAAAATACCCGAAATTATTTTTCAACGCGTATACGGGCATCTACGACAGTTAATGAAGAGGCATTGCCGATCAGTGGATTCAGATCCAGTTCTTTCATCTCTGTTGCAAAACGCAGTAATGTTGACAGCCTTACGATGATCTCAGCCAGCTTATCTTCATTTATGCCTTCCTGTCCGCGGGCACCCTGTATGATTTTGTAACTCTTAAGGTTCCGTATCATCGAGCGGGCTTCGTTGAATGTGAGGGGTGCAAGTCCCGAAGACACATCCCGGAGAATCTCTACAAAAATACCACCCAGTCCGCATAAGATAACATGTCCGAAATGCGGTTCATAGCTTGCTCCTATATATAACTCCATTCCCTTTATCATTTTTTGCAGCATAACCGCCTTTACACCCTTTATTTTCATCATGCGGCGGAATTCAGCAACCAGGTGTGTCTCTGATTTTATGTTCAGTGTGACGCCTCCAATATCCGATTTGTGAACCGGACCGATAACTTTCAGGGCAATGGGGAAACCGGTTTTATGAGCCTGGGTGATCAGCTCTCTCTTTGTTCTTGCCATTCCTTCCGTTACAACCGGAATGCTGGCAGCCATGAGCAGGTCCTGAATAACAGAGGGATCAGCAAATCCCGCTGGTGTATCTTCAATTATTTTACGGATGCGGGGTATGTCAACACCGTCAAGATAGATCTTGTCCTCAGCGGGGAATGGCGTGTTATAGACTTTTGTTAAGGCACGTCCCAGCAGGACCTCGTCGGGGAAGTTTATATGGCCTTTTGACAGGAAATATTCGAGTTCCTTATGAGCACTGCTTACTGATGGCAATATGGGCAGGATTGGTTTATTGCTGTCCTGTATCATACGGTGCAGCATATCATAGGTCTCTGTAACATCCGTTAATCCGGTACTGCCAAAAATAACGATGATGCCGTCGATAAAACTGAGCTTTTTGTCAACATATTCAATGACGTTAAACAATTGTTCTGTGGTGTTGGTGGCCATGAGGTCGATAGGGTTGCCTGCTGCGGCACCGGTATTCATCAGAGCCAGCAGTTCATCATGGCTTTTGCCTTCAATGGGCGGGATATTCAGACCCCCGGCAGTGAGAGCATCTGCCAGCATAACAGCAGGCCCGCCGGCATGTGTGACGATAGCGATATTTTTCCCGGCGAATTCTTTGTACATAAATATTGAAGCAATGGTGGTCATCTCTTCCCTGCCAAAACACCTGACAATACCTGCTTTTCTGAATAAAGCTTCCACAGCAAGGTCTGAAGACGCCATGGCGCCGGTATGAGAAGAAGCAGCCCGGCTTCCGGCTTCGGTTGATCCTGCTTTTATAGCCGCTATCCTGCAACCTTTTCTGATCAGTGATGAGGCATGCTGAAGCAGCTTGTCAGGGTTTGTAATCTTTTCAACATACATGAGCTTGATGCGCGAACTTTTTTCCTGTTCATAAGTCTTGTCCCAGTATTCCAGCACTTCTTCCACACCATTTTGTGCACTGTTGCCAACTGAAAACACACTGGAGAAAGTCAGCCCTTTTGGCATGGCTGATTCAATAATGAATACAGCTGTTGCCCCGGAACCCGAAACAAAGTCGCATCCGCCTGCAGAGAGCCTTGGTACAGGTGATGTGAATACTCCGCTGTAACGGGGAGTGATCATGCCAATACAATTGGGCCCTATCAGACAGGCATTATGGTTGTTAACAATATCAACCAACTCTTTTTCTATCCGTGTTCCTTCTTCCCCTTCTTCGCTGAATCCTGATGAGATTATGATAAAGGCCTTTACATTTTTACTGGCAGCAAGCTCCCTGGTAATCTGCACACAATATTTTGAAGCAACAGCCAGTATGGCCAGGTCAGCTTCCGGACATTCTCCGGTGGTGTGATACGATTTGAATCCCTGCACCTCATCTTCCTTCGGGTTTATAATAAAAAGCTTTCCGTCATACCCGCCTTTTACAATGTTATCAACAACTTTTCCCCCCGGCTTGTGCAGGTTGTTGGAACCGCCCACAACAATGATGCTGTCAGGATTCAGAAGTTGCCCGTTAATCATATTATGACCGAATGGTTACATTTCAAAGGTATAAAAACCTGCTCACCAAAATCATAACAAAAATCAGATTATCCGGGATTACGACTTTAATTGATGCGGCTATGACATAAATCACCGCCTGACCGCTGTTTTTTTCAAAGTGAATATCTTACCTTTGTGCCTTTTGAAAAATGTTTGGTTGTAAATGTATTGATGGCAGTTATATGAAAAAGTTGTTGTTTGTTTTCATCGGGTTTATTTGGATAGGAAGCGTATGGTCGCAAACTTTGAAAGAAAGTATTTTTCGTGAAGTTGAGATCAGAATCGACACATCAGTTTTCAGCTTTTCAAAAAATGCTGTGTCTGATGATGAGGGCAACGAAGCTCTTGCCTTTATTTATGAAAATGAAGATGAGGTTGCTGAAGTGTCTTTAATCCCCAACGGACCGTTTTCTCCGGAACAAATCATATTGCTGCCCTCAGGTGATTTTGATATACTCGACAGCCTTTACCGGGTGGATGATCAATATAAATTTAAAGTAAGATTCAGGGACCTTACCAATTCGGGATTCCTGAAATTTATATTTCACCTTCAGAAGAGCCATGATGTGCAGGTCATCGGGGAGATCCCACTGCTTCCCTGTACGCAAACGCGTGCTTCTTTACTGACTATAGATAATGAATTGTTCATTGGTGAGGAAAAAGTTTTTGATGTGGTCGTCAGTAATCCTGATAATATAAGGTTCTCAGGAGAGTGGACTGAAGGTGATAAGATAGATTACCGTCTGGAAAAACAGGATAACAGGCTAAAGCTGTTCGTTATCCCGAATGAACTGGGATCACATACTGTCAGTTTACCCCTGAAAGTGAAAAAACCTCTGTATGATGCCGCATTAAACAAGGTCAGTTATCAATTAAGCCCTCTTGAACATACTTTTTTTGTTAAAACAAGCCGGCTTAAATTTTTATCTGTGGATAAACGGGAAATAACCCTTGATGATGATACGCGTTCAGAAGGCGTGGAGTTCATACTTGACAATACACCACTGTTGCAGATGAATAAAACTTACCGGCTTGAAAATAATGAGGAACCGGGCGGAACGCTCATTGCTGAAATTATTACCCGGAGCCCGATGGCCAATAACCGGGTCTTGTGTCTGCTGCGTGCCTATAACTATCATCGTACCGCCGATGGTTATCTTTATATCAAAGATGGCGATGAGCCCAGGTTTATCACAAATTTTAGTATCACACCAAAGACATCCATATCAGCAATAAGCGTCTTACGTGAGGGAAATGACTGGGTGAAAAATGTAACACTCCACCCCGGTGAGATCGTTGAAATAAAAATTGAAGGAGAAGCTTTGCACAAAGCTGACTTTTATTTTGAAGACCTGCTGGATATTACAGGGGACACACTTGTCAGAGGTGAGACGGAATTTATTTATAAACTGAAAGTGCCTGTTGACATTGCAAAAAAGCGGCTCAACCTGTATAATCATTCAAGTCCCACCGGTTTCTACTTTAACGTCAGGGAATATGCAGAGCCACGTGCTTTTGATTATATATATGTGAATTATGGCGATATAAACCGCATGGTTTCCAATATTCGCGGGCCTGTATTATATAATAAAGGTATCAGGGATGTAATCATCTCTTTTAACGGGGACAGAATTGACAGTGATACAAAATTATATGGCCGGCAGCATTTGCAGATCGATTTCAGGATCACCGGTCCGAAGAACGAATTGATCGATATGCGTACCCTGGAGAATATTATTGTCTGTCCGTCAGCAAAATCACCACGATATGCCTTTTATGACAAAGACAAATGTACAAACGATGAGATCAGCCTTAATAAGTATATCAGGCGGAACACCAATGATCTTGAAGACTGGTCACGGATTGAAATAACCATACGGCATGATCCCGACAAATATGATGGCGAAGGTCAGCAAAAGCGTCTGGAAATTGTGTTGAAAAAGAACTATAAACTCGATATTGATGTTTCTTTTCCTGCAGGTTTGATTACGGTTTCACAGGATTCGGAGAACGGTGATAATCTGGCATACAGTAACTTATATGGAATAAGCATGGCCATGGTAGCCCAGTTTAGCTTCTATCATCCCGATAAAATAGCCAAACTGAGGCCGTACAGGGTAGGGGCTGGATTTTTAGCGCTTGATGCTTTTAACTTTCAGAGTGACAAACAAGATCTGGCTTTTGTCCTTCTTGGCAGTATATATCCGTCGAGTCGTGATCGCAAACTGTCCTTTCCGTTATATGTGGGATGCGGATTTCAATTCAGGGCTCAAAAATGGATGCTGTTGATAGGTCCCGGAATCAGTATAAAACTTTAATTAACATGGTTGTTTTTTAAAAGTATTAATAGTAAAATAACCGGTTATTTATATGAAAACCCAGATATATCTGATACGGCATGGTGAAACCCAATGGAATCGTGAACGACGGTTGCAGGGACAGCTCGACAGTCCGCTTACAGAAGAAGGCATACAGCAGGCCCATGCGCTGGCTGATAAATTATCCGGCATTGGTTTTTGTGCTGTCTATTCAAGCGATCTCGACAGGGCAAGGCGGACGGCTCATATCATTATATCCCGGTGTGGCCAAATGTCTGTTACCTACGACAGCCGTATCAGGGAAAGGCATTTTGGGAAGTTCCAGGGTTTGACCTGGCAGGAAGTATCGGAAAAATATCCTGTTGAGGCAGCCGGTGAGTTTGCCGGTGACCCCATGAATCAGGCCCCCGGAGGTGAAAGCAAACACCAGTTGTTGAACCGGGCAATGCCCTTTTTTAATGAAATTGCCGACCGTCATGCCGCAGGGAAAGTTCTGGTGATAAGCCACGGAGGCGTTCTGAATGTATGGACTAAGTTTGTTTTACAACTGCCCCTTGAGATTCCGCGCAGGTTTCATCTGGCCAATGCTGCTGTTAATATTTTTGAATATGACGAAGGCAACTGGTACCTGAAGACCTTGGGGGAGAGGGTGTGAAAAGTGAAAAGTCCCTCAGTATTGGGCAATATTGCCCCAGGAAGAATAACAGGTTTTTTTTAAACATTTGGAATTATGGATGCATTTTTACGGCCCCTCAGGGGCCAACTGTTTGTAGCAAAAGAAGTCCATTAGATTACTCTTCCCCGCGACCCGCCGAATGGCGGGACGTAAGGATTTATGATGA
>JAFGTR010000173.1 GCA_016934055.1 Bacteroidales bacterium
ACACCGTTGAACTGTTTGGTATCGCTGTAATTAAACCCGGTGTATTCAACGCGTAAATACTGAATGGAACCGGAATTGTCATCTGCAACCGTGCCACCATAAGGCAGTCCTGATACTTCTGCGCCTGCTGTGCCTGCATCCGCCTTGTTGGTCGGAGCCTTGCCACAGATCACCAGTCCGCCCCATGAACCGGGTGTTTTGTCGGATGAAGTCATCACCACCGGATTGTCGGCTGTACCATTCACATTGATTTTACCACCCTGTGCAACGGCAATATAAGCGATCTGGCCACCAACGGCCTCAATAACGGTTCCGGCCGGAATGTTTAAGGTACCGCCCTCTTTTACTACCAGTGCCCCCGTTAAGATGTACTTCGTAGCAGCATCAAGTGTTACAGCACCTGTAATTTCTCCCTGAAAATTCTCCGGCTCATCACCGGGTATAACAGGATCATCATCCTTATCACAGGATGTCAGCATCATAGCGAATCCTAAAAGGATTGAAACCAAATAAAACAAATTACTCTTTTTCATGTTTCTGATCATTAATTAATTTAAAAATTCATTGTTGATTTTTTTTGATTGTTGAATCATTTATAGTCGATAGGATAATTTAAATCCGCCTTTAATTCCACGTTTGTATGACCGTACAAGGAAATCCTGTGTTTCATTTTCCTGGATTCTTTGAATATCCGGATTTAAAATGTTTTTCACTGAAAATCCTATACTCAGCTTATCGAAGGTCAGGTTCAGGATCAGATCAACCGTGTGTATTTCTTTGTCAACCTGATTGCCAAAAGCATTGGCGCCGATAAGGGAAACCCTGTCAGATACATAGTTATACACCAGGGTGGAGGTAAAAGAGCTTTTGCTTTCATTCCAGTCTGAACGATACCCCAAGGCCATATTCGCGATCAACGGGGCAGCTCCCTGCAAAACCTCCGTTTCGGTATTGAAGTTCGCATTGATAACATATCCGT
The DNA here is from genome assembly GCA_016934055.1 of Bacteroidales bacterium. Classification (GTDB taxonomy): domain Bacteria; phylum Bacteroidota; class Bacteroidia; order Bacteroidales; family UBA10428; genus UBA5072. The sequence goes on from JAFGTR010000173.1 coordinate 980, forward strand.
CGGAAGTGACTGTCTCAGTTGAAATCTTTTCTTCATCGAGTTCCTGCAATGTTTTCATCAGGGTAGCATTAACCGATCCGAATAATTTTCCGGATCCGTTGGAGGTGTTCACCCTGAAGATGTTTTTCTTCGCTTCAAGTTCAACACCATAAATGTAGGCCCAATCGCCGGTATTTGCATAGGTAAAATCGTTTGACGCACCTGTCATGACAAATTTATTCATCGGGTCCCTGATATATTTGCCAAAGGGAGTAACGGAAAGGAGTTCTCCGGGCCCGGGAAACATTTCCCATTTCAAATCAATATTATAAACCTGTGACAAATAAATCTTGGGGTTACCGACAGCTGTCTCCGTGATACCTTCGAACAGAAACAGGGCCATTTCTGTAAACTGCGGCAACACATATGTCTTGCTGGCTGCAAACCGTAAATTGTTCTTATCATTTAGCATATATTTCAATGATAAGGAGGGCAATATGTTCAATTCCGAAAAACTGCCCTCTCCTCCGACAGGGTTTTCAGAGGTCAGATAATCAACAGACTGGTAAACATATTCAAACCTGGCACCAACCATGGCCAGAAGCTTTGGTGTAATATTGCATTCCAGCAAGCCATATATTCCGTTTGTGATTTGTGTGCCCGCATACGTCTGGGGCCTCAGCGTATTGCCAAAGAATGTCCTGATATAAAATTCATTGTTTTGCAGATTCTCATCATTAAGAAAAGCATCAATATCCCAGATGTCAACATAAACCCAATAATAATCCTGGTTGGTAAAAAAAGAATCTTTCCGGGCCTGATGATAAATATCATGATTGATCTGGATTGCTTCAAAATCGCGTTTCTTATATTTCCCCGCGTATCCAAAAGTTAACTTCCCGCGGACATCATTCCCGGTGAAACCCTGGCCAAAAGATCTTTCAACGCTAATGTTAGCGGCATATTCGTTTTCTGTAAAGGAATGAAAATACCGGAAATAATCCGATTCATTATCATTGGTGAAATGCTTATAGGTATCGTTTGGAATGCCGTCATGAATATTGGAGAGGGTTAAATGCCTCCGGTCCGGGATTTTATTCCATACCTTGTTATACGATAAACCCCAGTTAAAAATATTCTTGCCGAAATCATGCCTTCCCAAAAGCTGATTAATCAGCAAAGCTGTTCTTTCAAAATCCGATCTTCTCACCAACCCCCCAATTTCTGCCAGATCGGTAATAAAACCGGTGAGATTCTTCAATTCCTGGTCAGAGGAATTCAGCAAAGCAAGATTGTAATAGAAGTCATGCTTCCGCATGTCCAGGTTCAGGTTCACCATACCGGTCGTCTGGGTTTCAAAATTGTATTGCTCTCCCATAAGATCCTTCCTGATACGGTTGCTTCCGTTTACCCTCCTTTCCATATAATCACTGTAGCCATATTCGTTATCATAAGAAAGGGTAAAGAAGGAATTCAGGGTGGAACGGGAAAAAGCAAATGATTTCCCGCCGGCTATGCCAAATCCGAGGTCAGGGACCACGGATTTTTCAACCGGGTTCCAGGTTGTTTCAAAGCTGTATCGTTGCAATGAATACGTCGGCTCAAAATTATCAAAGCCCCATAATCCCGGCCCGTCCTGTAAATAAAACTTTTCTGCATCAAAAACACCTGTGTTGGTGCCGGTTCTCAATTCAATATTTATATAAGGCCTGCCGCTAAACTGTTTGGAACCAATATTCACATTGGCACCGGAAAAGTCAGCGTACATATCAGCAGTAAATATCTTCTCAACGGATAAAAATTCGATGATTTCAGTGGTGAACAATTTCAAATCGATGTTTTTTGTCTCAGCGTTATTGGAAGGCAAAGGCAATCCGTTGAGCGTTGTCGAATTGTACCTGTCGCCCAGTCCTCTTATATTGAGGGTATTGCCGCCTTCCTGTTTGGTAACACCGGTGATTTTTGTTGCTGCATCGCCTGCATCGGAAGCGCCTTTGGCAGATAACTCCCTTGCCCCAATGCTTTCAACTGCAACGGCAGCCTCTTTCTGTTCGATGAGTAAGAGGTTTTCCGATTCCCTGTTTTTTCTGCCAACAACTTCAACTTCCTGAAGGCTCACTTCAGAAGAGTTTAATGCAAAATTCATCATAACAAGCTGACCGGCTTCCATTGTAACTTCTTCCTCCTCAGCTTCATAAGAAATATAAGAGCATTGTATGGTATGTTTTCCGGCCGGAAAATTTTCCAGCACATAGTTGCCTTCAAAATCGGTTATAGTACCTTTTGTTGTTCCTTTTATGACGATGGTCGCGCCAATCAGTTCTTCGCCTGTTTCAGCATCGGTAACCTTCCCCTTCAAACTTCCCTGCTGACTGAATGAGGTAAACATGTTGCCGGAAAGCAAAACCAGGGCAACAACAGCATTCCTTATCATATTGATGCCAGTTATAAGATAAATCAATTGTATTTTAATTTGCAATGAATAAAACAAGGCTGTTAAACATCATCGGTTTCAATCGTTTCGAAAGCCCTGCAGATAGTAAACAGGATAATGGGAACCCGGGTATAAACAAAGTCAATGGTCGCATATTTTACGTATTAGTTTACACGCGACAAATGTATGTGATGGATATAACCGAAATGTTAGGATTTTGTAATCATTTCGTTAAGTTTACTTTAAGTAAATGTTACATTATTGTCTGAATTCCAAGTATGAGGTTTCTGATTTCTATGATCGTCAGCAATAGAGATAGCATTGTTTGCTGATATAATATTTTTCAACTATTTTCGTTACAATTCTTAAAGAATATGGTTGATCATACTATAACTAATCCCGTAAAATGAGCCGTTCTATGTTAAAACTTTATCTTCTTACCGTAATCATACTGGCAACAACCCTTCGGAGCAATTGTCAGAGCAGTCTCCCCGAAGTACTTGAACAGGGGACCATTCCTGAACAGCTTAAATACATTGAGGACCGTACCAGGATTTACGAGAATTACAGGGCTATCAGAGAAGATATGTACCAGAAAGTAAGCCGGAATACACTTGATAGCCTGGCCAAAGCCAAAAACAACATTAAAAAACTGGCAGCACAAACCAGCATCCTTGAAAACAGGATTGACTCGCTGAATAAAAAAATGGAAGCATCCGATAACAAACTTGCGGAAGCAACCCGTACTAAAGATAGCATTCGTGTATTGGGAATGGAAGTGAATAAGGTCACTTATAATGCTGTTATGTGGACACTGCTGGCAGCATTTCTTTTTCTTCTGTTAATCGGATTAATGTCATTCAGGCGGAACAGGACAGTAACGCTCAGAACAAAAAAGGACCTGGAAGAACTCAAGGAAGAGTTCGAGGAATACCGTCAAAAAACCAGGCTCGAGCGGGAAAGAGTAAACCGCGAACACTTCAATGAGATAAAAAAACTTAAAGGAGGGGGATCAGCACGCGGGTAGGTATACCGATGACTTAAGTAATCTGCTCCTCAGCACTGCTTATCCTGCTCTTTAAGGCAGGCTGTTATGGTTAGTCGTGCAGTCATGTGGTCATGCGGTCAACTGGTCAACTGGCCTTTAGTCTTCGATCTTCGATCTTCGATCTTTAATCTTTGATCTTTGATCTTTGATCTTTGATCTTTAGTCTTGATTCTTGATTGTGGTTATTCCTTTCTGCAGGATTTGTTATCCCAAATCCACTAACATCTTTCACATCTTGACATGTGCATCCAATTAATGTAATTTTACCGGTAATTTACCGTTATTAACCGAAAAGATCTTGAGTTACAGAAAGGAACTGTTTACTTTTCAAAAAAAAATACTGGATTAAGCAACCTTAATTCAGAATTATTGACTTTATAAACATGCGCAAAGTATTTATTATATTAGGCATAATTACTTTGTCCCTTCAACTGAAAGCTAACAATGATGCCGGTCCCGATTCGCTGATAACATATCAGCGGGCAGATCTTTCTTATGTGTTTGGCTGCCAGATATATAATGATAATTTTCAGTATGATCCCGGCTTTTCTTTTCAGGGATCCTTCGGGATGATGATCAATGAATTTGTTGGCTTTGGCATCGGGGCCGGCCACCAGGTTTTTCAGCATGAGAAGTTTATCCCGCTTTTTGTTGAAGCTGTTGGTTATAAGAAGGACAAATGCAACACGCCTTTTGTAAAAATGCAGGCCGGATATTCCATCGGATGGCACACTGGCACAGTTGATATGGAAGGATACAGATACAGGGGCGGATTTCATTTTGATGCCGGTATCGGGCGGAAATTTCCGGT
>JAFGTR010000174.1 GCA_016934055.1 Bacteroidales bacterium
CTCAAAAACTGTTAAAAAATGCCTAATATTGAAAACCGGTACAATAATTTTAACAATTTTGGATGCTTTATTTCGCTTTTCAATGGTTATAATATGTATCAATGTCGTTAAGTTAAGACCTTATTATGTCCCTCTCCCGGAGAAGTTGCAGGGAGAGGACAAAAAAACTTAACGTAACGACATGGTAATATATATTACAGATATTTCATGAGATATCAGGCTTAAATAAAATCACAGACCATGACAGGCAAATTATCAAAAACTATCAGGATTATAACCTCAGGTGTTTTTTTCATTTTTGTTTTGTACACGACCTGGCATTATATAAATCCTGTCCTGATAAGTTACACACAACAGCCTCTCTTTCTGTTTGACAAGGTTTTTCTTTATAAGTACCTTTGCATTCCGGGGGGCATAGCCGCTTATTTGTCCCTGTTCATATCACAGTTTTTCATTTTAAACTTTGCAGGAAGCTTTTTGCTGACATTTATTATTTTACTGGCTGTTTTTTTGTCAAACCGTCTGTTGCGGTTCTTTTTTCCAAAGGAAGCTGCTTTTTATCTGTCGTTTCTTCCCGGGTTGATATTGATCTACCTTCACACACATTACGACTATGACTTACGGGGTGATATAATATATGCCTGTACATTGATTTTTGCGTTGGCCTATCATAGATTGTTTAAACGGCCGGTTTGTCTGAGGCTTTTTTTCTTATTGATTTCAGATCTGTTGTTGTTTTTCTTTTTTGGTGGCACATCCCTTCTGCTGTATGGTGCCATTGTTGTTTTTTTTGAAATATACCGGCACGATGACAGGTTGTTCTGGCTCACAGCCGTTTTACAGGCCTTGCTGTGCCTTATTATCATATATGCCGTTCCGTTGAAATCACCTTATGTTAGTTTTAAAATGGCCTATCTGGGAATATTATGCCCCGGTATGGTTTACAAACCCCTGAAATTTCTTTATACCTTATATATCATTATTCCTTTTTTACTGTTCATCGCCGTATTAATTAAGTATATATGGCATGGAACCGGTTTATCCGGCCATGTTGCTGTCAGTATGCCGGATAAGGTCAGCAGGTTTGTCTTTCTGCTTGTCCCCCTTCTTTTTTTCGCACTACTATTTCTGGTCTTCAGATATTCTTTCAAAAGAGAAAACAAAGATGCTGTGCTCATCCACTATTACGCTGCCAACAGTAACTGGCGGTCTGTTCTGAAAACCGCCGCTAACCTTTCAACAACCGATCGCACGGTTTTATTCCAGGTCAACAGGGCTTTGTATCACCTTAACAGGTTACCGGATAATGCTTTCAGCTATGCCCAGTACTGGGGTGAACACGGGCTTATTCTCACCACCTATTACAACCATGAGGTGTTGATGTTTTGCAGTGATCTGTATTTTGATATGGGGCATATCAAAGAGTCGTTGCATTGGGCCTATGAAGCGCAGACAAAATCAGACCAGGCCCCCGATATCCTGAAACGGATCGTGATCAACAACATCATACTGGGTGATTATGTTATGGCAGAGAAATTTCTGCGGATATTATCAAAGTCAGTCATGCACAGAAAATGGGCCCGGCATTACCGGTCTTACCTGCATAACGAAGACTTGATCAGGAAGGATAAGCTGATTATGGAGAAAAGAAGGCTGATGCCTTATGAGGATTTTTTGGTTAATACCCCCCAGCCGCAATACGACCTCCTTAATTTATTATCGCAACAACCGGATAACAGGATGGCCTTTGAATATTATATGCTTTATTCTTTATTTACACACACGTTATCAGATGTTGTAGCCAATATTAAGCAATTTGAAAGATACGGTTATGACAAAATACCTGTCCATTTTGAAGAAGCCGTTATGCTGGTTATGGCCATGAATCCCGAATATCCTCTGGACCTGGGAAAATACAGGATCAGCGAACAGACAAAAAAGAAATTTCTGGCTTATTCAAAAATACTGATGAAGCATAAAAGAGACAGGGTGGCAGCACAATCGGATTTGTTCAAGGATTTCGGCAATACGTTCTGGTACTACATTCATTATGTGAGCCCGATCACAACCAACAGGAGGTTTTATGGAAAAACAAACTGATTCTTTTATCTATTGTAAATACGGAATTATATTTGGAGCAGAAATAACGCAGTATTGAGATGAACAGAAAAGCTATATACATCATTATTTTATCAGCGCTTGTTTTAGTTGTCGCCGGTATTTCACGTAAGCTGATCAGGAATCACATTCCATCACATGCCGTTCAGCAGAATGAATATCCTGACATTTTCCCTGATTACAAAGAAATTGTTATCCCCGTGAATATGGCGCCGTTAAATTTCAGGATAAATGATAATGCCAAAAGCGCTGTTGTGGTTTTCACCAATAATGAAGACGATAAAATCATTGTGAGATCAAAAAGTAAAAAAATCCGCATTCCGTTACGCAAGTGGAGAAGCTTTCTAAAAAAGACTGCACATGGTGATTACAGGGTTGAGATTTATGCCAGGAATGAAGGAAGACAATGGGTGAGGTTTAAATCGTGGACAAATCATGTTGTGGCAGACAAAATTGACAGTTATATCGCTTTCCGGCATATTAATGCCGGGTATATTCTCTGGGAAAAAATGGGGATATACCAGCGGAATCTTGAAAGCTTCCGGCAGACTCCTGTTCTGTTAAATGACAGGACTGACAGAAACTGTATGCATTGTCATACATTCTGCAACGGTGATCCGCAGAAGATGTTGCTGCACCTTCGACGGCCACCCAGCGGCACGCTGATAGCTGATAAAGGGGAAGTCCGGTTTTTCAATACCGCCACCAAATATACGATGTCGGCCTGTGTGTATCCGTCATGGCATCCCGATGGGGACCTCATTGCCTTTTCGGTTAACATTATTCATCAGAAATTTCAAGCGGCCGGTAAGTTCATTAACTCTGTAAATGATGCAGCTTCTGATATAGTTGTTTACAATGTTGAGAAAAATATGCTGACCACAACGGCTGATCTTTCCACAAAAAGTCTGGAGACACTGCCTGTGTGGTCGCATGATGGGCGGTATTTGTATTATATAAGCTGTACCGGTGCTGAAAAGACAACACCTGATACTTCAATAAAATACGATCTGTTGCGGATTGCCTATAATAAGAGTGATGGCACATGGGGGCAGGCTGATACCTTGTTATCGTCGGGGGAAACAGGGAAGAGCATTTCTTTTCCGGAATTGTCGCCTGATGGCCGGTATCTGATCTTTTGCATGTCTGATTATGGGTATTTTACTATTTATTCGCCCACAAGCGATTTGTATATAATGAGGCTTGACAGTATGCAATACGAAAAGCTGCCGGTGAACAGTGAATATGTTGAGAGCTTTCATTCATGGTCTTCCAACAGCAAATGGTTCCTTTTTGTCAGTAAGCGCCTTGACGGCCTGTATTCGAGGGTCTTTTTCAGTTATATAGACAGTACTGGAAAAGCGTCCAAACCTTTTCTGCTGCCCCAGAAAGACCCCGGTTATTATGATGCCCATGTTCTTAATTTCAACCGTCCGGTATTTATAAAGGATAAGGTTAGTATTCCGGCTGATAAACTAACAAAAGCAGCGTATGCGGGAACAAAAAACGTGACCTTTGATCCGGATGTGGATGTTGATGCGTTGTCGGGTGCAACCAGGATAGAACGTGACGTTTCAAAGGAACATACAAATTAGCCTTTCATTTCGGCTATGCCTTCTATCTCAACGAGCAAAGCGTCCCTGCAGATATCAGCAACAAGGTAGTTAATCTGTACTTCGGGGAAAGCAGCATCGCAGATCTCCCTGACAACTTCCATATCCGAAGGTGTCTTGACATAAACCCTTATGGATGAAAATAAAAGAGCTGTGTAGTTGTTAAGGATGTGATTGGCTTCAAGGTTTTCGTGAGAAATAAGGTTACGGATATTCTCAATGGTTATTTTTGTTTGCTCTGCAACATCACCGAGGCCTAACGTGACCTCACCTTTGATGGCCGCTGTGCCGGAAACAAAAATGATCTTATCATTCTCGGCCGAAATGAATTTAGCCCTTTCAAATTTTGGTGATGACTTTTTGTGTTTTGTGTTCAGAGCTTTGCCAATGAGCACATCCTGGGAGTAATCATAGGCATCTTTTTGCTGCGGATTTTTTATGGGCATGATCTCTTCTTTGATATAAGGCTTGTTGGCATAAAATTCAAGGATAATGCCCCCTGAATTCATACCTATGCCTGTAGCTGCAGGATAACCATGTATAAACTGTGCCGTTTCATAATACCTGCCCCGTACATCATTAAGGGCCTGATAGTTTTGCATGTTGTCCTCCGACAATGGATCGTATCCGACAATATCCTCAACATAATTCCATTGCCGTATTACATCGGCAAAGTTCATGGACTCCTTTTTGAGAATTTTATCCATGATGCTGAAGGAGACTTCAGCCTGGACAGCCCGGGGGTGAGACAGATATTCATCGGAAGCAATGCCCCCGGCAAAAATGGCTTTTTCGGCATCTGATTTAACCAGGGTGTAAGTGACGTGGTCAATAACCTTATGTTGTATTTTTAAATAATCAATGCTTTTTGACAGGTATACAAGTTCAACGCTGAGATCTTTGTTGTCAGGGATCTGGCCGACAACACTGGCTGAAGGAATGTCATTGCCCAGGTGTTCATGCAAAGCCCTTACAACAGCTTTTTTCTTTTCGGCATAGTCTGTATTATTATATGACCTGATAAAAAAGGTAAGCTGGAGGATGTTATTATCCTTTTTTATCTCATCAATCTGACCAATGCAATCGCCGAGTTGTTCGGCAAATGAAATCCCCTCTGATGGCAGTATATATTTTCTTTTATGCTTGGTTGTCATTTACTGTGCCAACAATTTAAATCCGCGGACACCACAAAATAAAAAATATTTTTGTTATGAACACTGATTTTTGAGGGCTCAAAGATATAAAAAAAGATAAAAGGCAAGAATAAAGAATCAAGAATCAAGAACAATGAACAAAGATTGAGCCTTGCTAACTGGCGAGCTATTGCAGCGTGCAGAATTATTGATTGAATTGTTTTAACCGCAAGCTTTGCAAAAGCCCGCAGGGAGGATTACGGGTGTCTTTGGTTGGTTTTAATTATAAGTTTGCACAGAACCGATGTTTAATGAATCCTTTAACGGGGTATTCAATATTAAGTTTTATACCCAGCATATACTGAACACCAAAGTTTTCTTCGTTCAGCCTGGCTTCGGCAATGTAATACATCTCCATTTTTGTTTTCATTACGGTCATTTCATTACCGATGTACAGGCGCAGATAGCTGAATCTTTGTGCATGTATATTATAATAAGGCTCTAATGCAATATAGGGTTCCAGAATCTTTGAAAATTTGTAATCGAGGGTTATTTTGTTCCGAATATAGGCTTTTGACTTCGAATTTTCGGTAACGGAATATTGATACCGGAATTTGTTGGTGAGCCTTAATTCATTGTCAAATCTTTTAGGTTTGTAAAACAGGTCGGCTGTATATCTTTGCCTGTCAAGTGTTTCTTCTCCAATCTCTTCGGTATTGCCCGTAAATTTTGAAACAGACGACCAGGCATATGAAGCGGACAGCTTCCATCTTTTGCTGAGAGAATAATCAAGACTGCCCTGAATTGTTTTTTTTGAATATTTATCAGGAATAAAAGATTGACAGGCCTTGAATTCGAGTTCCGCATTCATTTTTGAAAAAATTGCGTAATCAAGGGCAAGACTGCTTCGAAATTCCTGTGCCATGGCAGACTGAAACATCAGAGGACAAAACAATATGATGGCTTTTAGCGTTTTCATGGCCCATTATTGAATGATGAATTTTTGCGCACAGGCGATGCCATCAATTATTATGTGCATCAGATATAAGCCGGGAGGAAGATTCACCTGTGGCTGAAAAAGACTATCCTGAAGCCCGTCAATATGCTGTTGGAACAATTGGGCTCCGTTTATCGAGTATATTTTAAGCAATGCCGTATTAACCGGGTACAGGAAATCTATATAAAAGCTTTCTGTGGAAGGGTTGGGAAATACCATGAAGGGATGCTCATAATTGTTTTGCAGTTGCTCAGCAATGATGACAGGCCGCTGAATGGCAAAACGCCTTAACAATTCAATGTTTTTCCCCCATGTAATATAGTCTGTCGGATTATGCCAACGGTAAATGTTTTCGGGGACCAGGGGCGAATAGATTCTTTCGTAATGGTTAATCATGCTGATAACACGGTCAGCATTGAAAGTGGTTTTTAAATTATGCAGAAAAACTGACTCGAATTCACGCTTAAAGGCTTCATTTTTTATCAGTGTTTCGAAGATCAGTGTTGAAAATTCCGGGTACTTCCGGTAGTCTCTGAGAGTGTTTTTATGATCGGCAATCTGGTTATAATGAGCATGGATCATGGCTGCATCAGGGTCAAAGAAAAAGTACCGCCATTGGCATGTGTCGGATTTGATCCTCCATAATTCAAGATTGTTCTTGGGCCAGTCGAAGTTGGCAAAATAAAATTGTGCAGCATAGTAGTCGATAAGATTTTCAATATCAATCTTTTTGCTGATTTCATCATAGAATGTGCCGGATTCAGGATCTGCGTTCTGAAGAAATGCAACCAGTCTGTTATAGGCATCTGAATCACCTTCTTCGATATTGAGCTGCCAGCTGTATCCGATAATGTCAAGATCGCAATGGCTGAGCCCGTAATTGTTTTCTACGTAATACCTGTCGTTACGCTCTGTGAGATTGTATATGCCCCAATATTCGCCGTTGATAAAAGCTATGACAGTTTCACCGGCCAGGAAGTCAATGTTCATATACTGAACAAGGCTGTTGCACAGTTCATTCTTGATCAGTGATCCCATTGTCCCGTTGGTTGCACGCAGCAGCAACGTTTTAAACTGCATAAGCTCCGGCTTCTGGCTGAAGAACGGGTACTGAAAATACTTTGTGTCATCCTGCTTTCCGGCATACAACCGGAATGATTTTTGGGGCAGTTGCCTGGA
>JAFGTR010000032.1 GCA_016934055.1 Bacteroidales bacterium
ACTTTAATATGTTCATCGTCATGCTGAATTTATTTCAGCATCTCCTGAGATTCCGAAATAAATTCGGAATGACTAACCGCCAGTCTAGACTTAACACAACACTAGCCCCAAAAACCGTGCCGTTCAATCTCCTTGAAATAATTACTCCTTATAAAAATAATCATAAATGTTCTGTATAAAAAATGCACGGCACAGGTTAAATCCTTAACTTTGCAAAAACAAATATAACAACGTGCTTATGGCATTCAATTTTTTATTTAAGACACCAAAGCCCAGACAATTTCATTATGAGCCGCTGTTTTATGATGCCAGAAAGGAGGCCCGGGAAGAGCGGATTAAGAAAATAATGAGGGAGATGAAGATATCAGAAGGTGAGGCTTATAAACCCGGCATAACACGGGGCAGCTTCCGCGATTATTATAAAGGCAGAAAACGTTCTGACCGTTTCAGCACGTTACGGTTGCTGATCATTATCATTGCCCTGGTCCTGTTAGCCTATTTTCTGATCATGCGTTAACCTATACAGCATGGCTGATATCATAAGACTGCTCTCAGAATCAGTTGCCAATCAGATTGCTGCCGGTGAGGTCATACAGCGTCCTGCATCAGTCGTTAAAGAACTCATGGAAAATGCCGTTGATGCCGGAAGTAAAATAATTTCAGTGCTTGCTAAAGACGGTGGCAAAACCCTGATTCAGGTTATCGATAACGGCTGCGGAATGTCTGATACAGATGCCCGCATGTGCTTCGAACGACATGCGACCTCAAAGATAAAGGAGGCTGGTGATCTTTATGCAATCCGTACACTTGGTTTCAGGGGTGAGGCCATGGCTTCCATAGCCGCAGTAGCACAGGTTATCCTGCGGACACGCAGACAGGAAGATGAAACCGGGACCCAGGTAACCATTGCAGGGTCTGTGGTGGAATCACAGGAGGTTGTTACCTGTGATGCCGGCTGCAATTTCATGGTTAAAAATCTGTATTTCAACACACCGGCTCGCAGAAAGTTTCTTAAAACAAACAACGCTGAACTGAAACACATCATCCATGAATTTCAACGGGTAGCTTTGGCCAATCCGCAGATCGAATTTTCCCTGACTCATAATGACACTGAGATATATGTGCTTCCTCCTGCTAATCTTAAGCAACGCATTATTCACCTGTTTGGGAAATCCGTAAATCAGAATCTCACAACGATTAACACCTCTACATCACTTGTTAAAATAAGTGGTTACATCGGCAAACCCGAATGTGCCAAAAAAAAGAGCGGAGAACAGTTTTTTTTCATCAATAACCGTTTCATGAAACATCCCTATTTTCACAGGGCGATCATGAATGCTTATGAAAAACTGCTGCCAGCCGATTATCTCCCCTCTTATTTTATGTTTCTTGAAGCTGATCCGGCATCTATCGATATCAATATTCACCCCACCAAAACTGAAATAAAATTCGAGGAAGAACCTGCCGTTTTTCAGATTCTGGTTGCAGCTGCACGTGAGGCACTTGGCAAGTTCAATCTGGTGCCTCCTATTGATTTTAATGCGGAACAGGCTTTTGAAATTCCACCCATGCGAAAGGATGCATTATTCAACGTTCCACCCATATCTTTTAACCCCGGTTATAATCCTTTTGATCATGAGAAGAGAAGCCATGAGGACTATCATCCCCGGTTTGAAAATGATGTATTAAGACACTGGGAAAAGCTGTATCACGGTACTGATGGTTTGTCAGTTGACAGAGATATCCCTGAAAATGAAATACAGCAAAAGTTAGACCTGAACCGGCAAAACACCGGCAATCGCTTTTTGCAGCTTAAGAATAAGTATATTCTCACAGCTGTGAAATCGGGCTTGATGATTATTGATCAGCGTCGGGCGCATGAAAGGATTCTGTTTGAAAAATATCTTCAGATAATGGCTCATAACCATGCTGTTGCCCAACAGACAATGTTTCCTGAAACACTTGAGCTGGAACCCTCTGATTATCTTATGATAAAAGAGCTTTTTAATGATTTGCATACGTTGGGTTTTGACATACGCGATTTCGGAAGCAACAGCATAGTGCTGAACGGATGTCCTGCCGATATGCAAAATCCTGATCCCAAAGGTTTGGTGGAAAGTATTCTTGAAGAGTTTAAAAACAAACAGCATGACATTAAGATAAACGCAAGGGAAAGGCTCATGATGTCATTGGCATCAGCCGCTGCAGTGAATTATGGAAAGTCTTTATCTGATGCAGAAATGCAGGAGTTGATCGACCGGCTGTTTGCATGTGAGAACCCGAATTATTCTCCCTCAGGTCACCCTGTCGTTTCAATCATCAGTCTGGAAGAGATAGAGCGAAAGTTTTGAAGAAGCATTGAAGCTTTAAGACCGGCGTCTGAATGGTGAGATCATTAATCACATTGTTGCTTTAACTGATGAAGCCGGTTAATCCTGGCGTTTTTCTGCTGACTTCTATCTTCTTTCTTCTCACTGCCAACTTCCAATAAAAAGCTATCTTTGTCGTTTTAATCATTTAATAAGGATAACATGAGTTCAATCGGGACAAGATCGCCACTTGCCATGCCTCCGGTGACAAAAAGCCTTCTTATCATCACTGTAATTGTCTATCTGATCAGCTGGGCTGTTGAACAATTTCTTCATTCCGACATCATGATACGTTATCTGGCGTTGTTCAGAGTACAGTCCCCTTTATTCTTTCCCACCCAGTTGCTTACACATATTTTCATGCATGGTAATCTTACACATCTGTTCTTTAATATGTTCGGACTGTATATGTTCGGCAGAATACTTGAAAACGTATGGGGTACAAAGAAAATGTTGATTTTCTATCTGGCTACGGGTATAGGTGCTGCTTTGATACAATCGGGTATCACCTATTGGCAAATGCATAAGATGATAAACCTGGCTGAAGCATTTATTGATAATCCCTCCTATATGGTCTTCAGTAAGTATCTTGATCAGTATTTACTGAAGGGAAGCACTCAATACAGTGAGATCATGTCTTTTGCCCAATCGTGGTTCTATGCTCCCGATAATATGAGCGTCGTTCCCAAAGCGGTTGAATATACCCAACACATTTTGTATGAGAACCTGAACATTCCCATGGTTGGTGCTTCCGGCGCAATCTTTGGACTTCTGGCTGCCTTTGCCATGATATTCCCCGATGTTGAGCTGATGTTGATTTTTCTCCCCATCCCCATAAAAGCAAAATATTTCGTCCCGGTCTATGCTGTTATCGAACTGATTTTTGGTGTGGCCGGTTTTTCATGGGATAATGTGGCTCATTTTGCACATCTTGGCGGGGCATTGGTGGGTTTCATTCTGGTTAAATACTGGAGAAGAAATCAATTCAAGATTTATTGATTAAATTTGTACCATTGAAAGCTCCGAAATGACAATGTTTGATGAAATAAAGTCTTCCTTCCGTCATGGTACCATGGTGACAAGGCTTATTTATATCAACATAGGCTTGTTTGTAGGCATCGGATTACTCTATGTGGGCTTTCGCATTTTTACCCCCGGATCTACACTGGACGACCTGAAAGGTATTTTTAACCAGAAGATTATGCAATACCTGATGTTGTCAGCTGATCCGATAAAACTGATTACCCGGCCATGGACGATCATCACATATATGTTTGCTCATCAGAATGTATGGCATATCTTATTCAATCTTCTCTGGCTTTACTGGTTTGGTAAAATATTTCTCCAATACCTTACCGAAAAACAATTGCTCAGTACCTATCTGTTGGGTGGGCTTGCCGGTGCTGTTCTTTATCTTCTCGTGCTCAACCTTATGCCATGGTTAAGTGATTATCTGAGCCCTTACATGCTGGGGGCATCAGCTGCCATTATGGCGATTGTCTTTGCTATTTCTTTTTATGTGCCGGATTTTACGCTTTACCTTCTGTTCTTCGGACCCGTAAAACTGAAATATATAGCTCTGTTCAGTATTATACTTGACATCCTTATGATAGCCTCATATAATGCCGGTGGCCATATCGCTCACCTGGGCGGTGCCTTGTATGGCTTCATATTTATAATGCAATACCGTAAGGGGAGAGATATAGGCAAATGGCTGAATAATTTCATTGATGATCTTGTTACACTGTTCCGGCCCCGCAGACGTTTAAACATTACTTACAGAAAACGAAACAGGATTATGGACGATATGGAGTATAACAGCAAAAAAGCTGCTGACCAGAAGGAGATCGACCGTATTCTGGATAAAATTGCACAATCGGGCTATGACAATCTCACCCGTAAAGAAAAGGAAACCCTTTTCAGGATGAGTAAACGCAAATAGTTTGTTTTAATCACTCTTCTGACTCTTGAGAAACCTGTTCCGGAATATACTCCTGATCATCAACCTGGCCCTGGCTTTCGTATTGATTTTATCTTATCTTTCTGTTTATATAAGTCCTGAAAAGGCCTGGATATTTGCATTCATCGGACTTGCCTATTCTTACATCCTGCTGATTAATATTCTTTTTGTGATCTTCTGGATTATATTCCGGAAATGGTATTTTCTCATTTCACTCCTCATCATCCTGGCCGGATGGGATTCATTGAAGAAGCTGATCCGGGTGAACCCCAAAAGTCATCAGGTTGAGGTTGATGAAAATTCTTTCAGGATTATGTCCAACAATGTCAGGTTGTTTAATTATTATCAATGGGAAAAGGATACGGCCGTCAGAAGACATATGATGGCGTATATCAATGCTGAAGTGCCTTCTGTGGTATGTTTCCAGGAATTTCTGACCCTTCCCGGAGGGAATATTTCCCTGGAAGCGATAAAAAGAGAATTAAAAAACATGCCTTTTACACATGTGCATTATACACACCGGATACCGGGAAAAACAAATTTCGGACTGGCCACTTTTAGCAAGTATCCCATCATCAACAAAGGGTTTATAGAATACAAAAACTCATTGAATGGTGTAATATTTTCCGATATGGTTATTGCCAAAGATACAGTAAGGATTTACAATTGCCACCTGCAGTCGGTTAAGCTTAAACCTGACTACAACAAGGTTCTTGACAGCCTGATTTTTTACTATGATCAGCGTCATTTTAATGAAATGAAATCAATAACTGTAAAACTCCGTGATGCATATATAAAAAGGGCTGGCCAGTCTGAAGTGTTATCCTTCCATATTCAGTCGTCCCCTCATCCTGTTATCGTTTGTGGTGATTTTAATGACACGCCTTTTTCTTACAGCTATTACCGGATCAGCCGGAATCTCAGGGATGCCTTTGTGACATCAGGATCAGGCATTGGGTCTACTTACCGTCAAAATATTGCCCCCATCCGTATTGATTATATCCTTTACGATCCGTCTTTGTGTTCTTCACATTTTGTGAATAAAAAGACGCATTGGTCTGATCATTATCCTGTGATGTGTGATTTCACTTTTGTCCAAAAGGCAGATTAGTCAGGTCAATGTTTCCCCCGGTAAGGATTATACCCGTTCTTTTTTGTCTGAACAGCCTGGGATGTTCCAGTAAAACTGCCAGTGCAACGGCTGAAGAAGGTTCTGCAATAATCTTCATCCGCTCCCAGATCAGACGCATAGCCTTTATTATTGATGTTTCGGTAACGGTGAGAATATCATCAACCTTATGCTGTATGATCTCAAAGGTGAGAGGACTTAATGAGGTAAGAAGTCCGTCAGCGATGGTATTAGGGTCATGTGATGGTTGTATTTTCCCTGAATGAAAAGAACGACTGGCATCATCAGCATTGGCAGGCTCACATCCTATTACCTTGATGTCAGGATTGACGGCTTTTGCAGTAATGGCACTGCCTGAAAGTATGCCTCCGCCTCCTACAGGCACCAGCATGATCTCCAGTGCTGGTTCTTCTTCCAGAAATTCAAGGGCAGCTGTTCCCTGTCCGCAAATAACCTGAAAATTATCATACGGATGTATGAAAACAGCTCCGGTCTTTTTCAGTATTTCCGCCAGCGTTTTTTCACGGCTTGACAGGTTGGGTTCACAAAATGTGATTTCGGCGCCATATTCTTTTACAGCGTCAATTTTTACAGGTGGAGCCGTTCGGGGCATGGCCACAAAACATTTTACTCCTCTTTTTTTTGCAGCCAGTGCCAGCGCGGCAGCATGATTGCCCGAAGAGTGTGTTGCCACACCATAACGGATTTCTTCGTCTGAAAGAGAAAGCACGGCATGGGTAGCACCACGGTATTTAAAAGCACCTGCTTTTTGAAAGTTTTCACATTTGAAGAATAATTCAGCTCCCAGAAGGCTGTTGATGCTTTCGGAAGTAAGCACTGGCGTATGGTGAACAGTTTTATTGATCCTGATAAAGGCCGTTTGTATATCGTTAAATGAAGGCAATACCATCTCAACAGTTTTAACAGGGTTCATTAAACGCTGATCCTGCAGTATTAAAAGGCATCTGGCTGTTTTTGTCAGGAGTCCCGGTCTTTTTATGGCGGAGAAACTCTTCGTATTTCCTTGCTATCATCACAATCAGGTCGTAATCGTTTGTATTCAGGATATAATCATCACTGAAATTACAGAATGTCATAAATTCAATGATTTCTTCTTCACGGGCTATACCAGTGATCCTCTTTATTATTTCAGGATTGTACTTTTGATAAACCTGGTTTTTGCAGTTTTCATCTGCCAGAATTTCTTTCAGCTTTATCATCTGTTTTTCTTCCGGTGTAAGTATTGGTGCGCTTGCTATCGCTGCACCACCTTCAAGCATCCTTTTCTCCGTGGCTATCCGGTCGGCTTCCCGGGCTTCTGTCAAAGCCTGTTGCTGAAGGTTCCTGCGGAGGTTTTCAGTTTTATGGGTTGAAAGATCGAGGTTTACAAAGCGTTGCCTGAACTGGTTATAATTGCCAAAAGCATATACACGGGCTTCTTCAATTTCATAAAAGCGCGGCATCATTCTGTATGTTCCAAAAAAGGCCAGGTTGAGTAAGGAATCATTTACGACAATCATATTGTAATAATATCCTATGGCTGAAAATACAAGCGTATCGCCTAAACCGGCCCGAATTTGAAAAAAACCTGAAGTATCAGAAAATACTGACTGCCTCGTGCTGAAGTTCTGAACGTGGGCAAACTGAACAGGTCTTTTTGTGTCTCCTTCCATGATCCTTCCGTGTAACCGTGAATCCTGTCCTGTCGTAATGCTGACAATCAACATAGAATAAGCCGCCAACAGGGTGATTTTTAAAAGGAGATCCTTCATGTCCATTATTTTCGGGCTGTATCAAAATTATAAAATGATTGGGCATTAAAAAAACTGAAACGTTAAATATTGTTAAACCATGATTACACATGAATGTAATTTTGCTTACACATCAACAATATGTAATTTTATATGTTCTTTCTAATGATCAAATATTGAACCATGAAAGCAACCGCCTGCCGTAAAATGCATTTCAATGCCGCTCATCGCCTGATGAATCCAAACTGGGATGAAAAACATAATACCGATATTTTTGGAGTCTGCAGTAATCCCAATTATCATGGACATAATTATGATCTTATTGTTAAGGTGACCGGGGATATAGATCCCGAAACCGGTTTTGTGTATGACATGGTAAAGCTGAAACAGATAACTGATGATTATGTCATCAGTAAATTTGACCATAAAAACCTTAATCTTGAGGTTGAAGAATTCCGGAACCTTAATCCGACAGCCGAAAATATTGCCATGGTCATATGGAATGTCCTTCGTGATAAGATTGACAACCGTTTTAGCCTTTCAGTTGTCCTTTTTGAAACAGAAAGAAATTTTGTTGAGTATAACGGTAACTGATAATATATAAAGGGGCTGAATATGAGGCTGCTGGATAACATACACGCTCTTATCATCAAATTGATGATCCTGCCGGTAAAATTCTATAAGTATTCAATTTCACCGCTCCTGCCCAATAGTTGCCGACATTATCCTACCTGCTCGGAATATGCTATACAGGCATTAAATGAACATGGTATTGTGAAAGGCAGCATGCTTGCTATATGGCGTATTCTTCGCTGCAATCCTTGGGGGACCAGTGGTTATGATCCGGTACCGCCTAAAAAGCAGAAACGTACAAGAATGAAATCCTGACTTTGATAGTTCCTTCAGGCTGTGTGCCTGTAATTATTTTTCCCTGGTTAATTTACATCCAAGATTTGCAAGCTGGCACAGTATAGCCAGCAATAAAAAACTGTTGGCGGTAATAAAGTAATTTGCTTCATGCCTGATGCCAAATAAATTCTGACCAATCAGGAGGGCAATAATCCCCAGGATCATAATCACTAAAGCAATGATACCGCTTGCCCAGGCTGCCAGTTTAAATAGTTTCATGGTGTGTTATATTAATTTAACAATGTATCTCTGTCTCCGAAAGGTAAGAAATAATCGCAAACAAGTCAATAGACAAGATGTTTTCGAAATATGTCCGGACATGAAATTGGTAACCTCCCTAAAATTTTATAATTTTCACACCTTAATCTCTGCCCAATGAGTTTTATTAAACAACAATTTATAGAAGCAAAAGAATTACTGGATGCCTTTTTGTCTGATGACCATAATTTCATGCTGATAGAACAGGCGGGAAATATAATGGCTGAAGCCATCCGGAATCAGCATAAGATCATCTCATGCGGTAACGGAGGTTCTATGTGCGACGCCATGCATTTTGCCGAAGAATTATCAGGTGTTTTCCGTGAGAATAGACATCCTTTGCCTGCAATTGCCATTTCAGATCCCTCATATCTGACCTGTACCGGTAACGATTATGGTTTTGAATCTGTTTTCTCACGTTTTGTTGAAGCTGTTGGTAAACAGGGAGATGTCCTGCTGACCATAAGCACCAGCGGAAATTCGATCAACGTGATTAAGGCCGCACAGGTAGCAAAAAATAAGGGAATTAAGGTCGTGGGACTGACCGGAAAGACCGGCGGTAAACTGGCGGAATTATGCGATGTTGAGATACGGGCTCCCCATTCGGCATATTCCGACAGAATTCAGGAATTACATATAAAAATTATACATTCACTCATACTCACTGTGGAACATAAACTTTCAGCGCAGCAATGAACCGGTATTATTGTACCTGTTCATTAAACATGTTGATCAGGTGCATAATTCATATGAATTTGTTAATTTTAATCTGTTTTATACCAGCTTTTAGTGAATTTTCTTATTAAAAATGAATTTTAACCTGACTGTAAAGCTTATCTTATTGTTAACCCTGTCATTGTTATGGACAGGATGCATCGATGAGAATATTACCCAGGTATCTGAAAACATTGAGATTACTTCCGGGTATTCCATACCGGGCGGCCTGCTTACATACGATATCAATGAATACCTTGAAGAACTGAATACATTCAATATTCCCTGGCCCGACTCTCTGTATTATAACGATGTACTTTATCCTAATTATCTCACCTATCTTACCCGTGATGATAGTAAAAATTTCGATTTCAGCCAGTTGAGTGATAATCTCGATATGGTTGAAAGCGTCATGTTCCGCCTGATTATTTCCAACGGATATCCCACTGAGGCTGTTGCACAAGTTTATTTTGCCGATGAGAATATGGTTTATGTTGATTCGGCTTTTGCCGATGGTCCTTATAGGTTGCAACCAGCTTACACGGATAATGAAGGGATTGTAACAGCCCCCTATGAAGAAATGGTTGATATTTATATGTCATCCGATTTTGTTGATAATATGGACCGAATAAGGTATATCATTATTAAAAGCATCATTTATACAACAAGGTCTGACATCAGGCATGTCAGGTTTTATACGAATTATGCCTTTAACGTCAACATATCTGCGAGAATAAGGTTGCGGTTCAACACCGGTGACCTTTGATAATTTTATTTCCCGGAACTTATGATCCCATCACCTGTCAAATATATCTTCATAAACAGACCGGGATTTTTCATGTTTGTTTTACTGATCTTCCTTTCGGTATGTGTTATCCCTCAGCAAAACAATACTCTTTTTTTTATGCATTCTGTGCCACAGTCAAATTTTCTGAATCCTGCGGTGCAACAGGATTGTGGCGTTTTCATCGGGTTGCCGGTTATATCCTCCATCCATGTTAATATTGCGAACAGTGGTTTTACGCTCGGGCATATATTGGAGAAAACCTCAGAAACAAGTTATATAATTGATGCTGATTATGTTAAAAACAGGCTGGCGCCTAACAATTTTATATCCACTGAATTGCATACTTCATTACTGGCTATTGGCATTCGCCATAATAATTATTGTTTTACCTTTTCTGTCAATGAAAAAGACAATGCACTGGTCTTCTATCCGCGGGATCTGGTTTTGTTTGCCCTCGAAGGCAATACGCAGTTCGAAGGTGAACGTCTGTCATTTCATCAGACGGGTGTTTTTTTCAACCATTACAGGGAATATGCACTGGGCATATCAAAACAAGTCGATGATAACAGAATCTTTGGTTTAAAGGCAAAACTGTTGTTCGGGAAACTCAACATTGAAACTGATAAAATGGACATCGGACTTTTCACCAGGGAGAATACCTTTGACCTGTTGTTTGATTCTGATGCCCGTATCAATGCTTCATTTCCTTATTCACTGACGGTTGAAGACGGACGATATGACACAGTTTTATTGTATGATGCCCCGGTAATGGATTATGTGTTAAACCGCCGCAATCCGGGCATTGCCTTTGATCTTGGTTTTATCTATTCTTATTCCGACCGGCTTACTTTTTCAGGAAGCCTTCTTGACCTGGGTTTTATACGGTATGCCAGTAACCTGACCAATTACTCATTGCACGGCAATTACCTTTATACTGGTCCGTTAGGAGATACAGTCATCAGTGAAAGTTATTTCCGTGACCTGTTTAATTCCATAAACGCCAGCATGGAGGATCAGCTCACCTATGATCCGTATTTTCATTTTCTTGATCCGAAATTGTTGCTGGGGGCAAGTTATCATATGAGCCGGACCATGAGCTTCAATGCATTGTTCTACAACCGTTTTCACAGAATGAAATACCAGAACGGATTCACACTCTCATGGCTTGCCCGGCCGGTGAAAAACTTAGAAACAAGCCTGAGCTGGTCATACATGAACAGAAGTTTCCTGAACCTCGGCGCCGGTTTAGCCTATGGTAAATCACCCCTGCAGTTATACCTGGTGACTGATAACCTGCTGGCGCCCCTTTTCCCCATGAGCACAAAGAATGTGAACCTGAGGTTTGGCATTAACATTCACATTGGATGCTATAAAAAGGAAAAAATTGACGAATGTGGATGCTATTGGCTTGAAAAAGCCCTGGAAAAGAGGGAGATGAAGGAGAAATTGATGCGTAAACGGTAACCGGTGGTTTTGGATGTTGGCAAACGGGAAGGAAGTATTAATCCTGCCAGGGTGTGGAAAGTTATGAGAGAGCGGCAGGAAGCATACAATTTTATCAGGAAATCAGAATTAAGTATAAGGTTTTCGAAATATTTTCAGGATCACTGTTTTTTACGGCTAAATCCCGGAGACAATAGGTTATCATGTTGTTGTTTTTGAACAAGGTGTAATTTGATTTTTCAAAGCTTAGGCTTTGCTCCTGATACAATTTCCTTTGTTTGTGAAGAATTGTTGTGATTTTGTGAACAATTCTGTTTTCATTTACGTATATTTTTTTATAGCTTCAGGCCTATATTTTAGATTCTTCCCTTTCTTGGAATTAAGAATCTGGTTGTCAGTCATAACAACCACAAATCAATCATCATGAATAAAACAATATGTATTTGTATTGCTTTCATCTTTTCTTTCCAATTGTATTCCCAGTATCCTTTAAAAGTAGGTAATGATAACGCTTTTGGGGATCATCTGCCTTACGATAACCGGTATGATTACAATTGGTGTACCGCTTTATACCCGCAAAACAAGATCAATGCTCACGGCAGTATTGTTAAGTTATATTACCTTTTAAGCATTTGGGAAACGGCAGGTTTTACGGCCCATAACCAGAAAGTTTATATGGCGCATACAGCCGATGTTGAATTTACAGATGCCGGGTATCCGAATCCGGCTGCAATGACTCTGGTTTACCAGTGCGATATCAGCTATATGAATTACTTCAACCACAATACATATACAGAGATTAATCTGACCACACCATTTGAATACAATAATTCAGATAATTTGGTAATCCATATTGAAAATCACCACGGAAGTAAAATTTATGTTTATCATGATAACATGGGGATCTATTCCGAAACATATAGCCGTAACATGTGCAAATTCAATGCACAGGATGGAAGTTTTCCGGCAACAAACGGAACATTAATCACAAGGTTACCAATTGCCTATCTTGGTTTCGGTTCAGGTCTGGATGTGGGTGTCAACACTTTCAATGAGGGTGTTAATGAATTACTGCCCGGCATACATGATATCAGCTTTAATTTCAGAAATTATATGGGCGATACGATAAATTCCTGCGCAATACATGCTGAACTGAACGGCGTTCCCCTGGCTCCGATCAACTGGTCGGGCGTGCTTTATACGGGGCAGGAATCTGACACAATGAAACTCTTGACAAATTACGATTTCGCACCCGGTACATATCAGTTCAAAGTATGGACTGCAAATCCAAACGGAGGAACTGATGAAAATAATACAAACGATACCATTGTTAGCACGATTGCTGTTGCCGATTTTATTGAAATTGCCGATGAAAGCTATACCGGTAATAATGTATTTGAAATTCCATACCGGAGCGGAAGCCTCCAGGGGTGGTCGGGCGTTATTGTAAACAAAGATTCCATAAAAGCCGGCAGAAAAATATGCGGCATTGCATTTCAGGTTGTATCAAACGGATATGAACGGGTCAATCAAAGCATATTTTTTGACCATACGGATAATGACTATTTCCAGGATCTTTCTATGCCGGATGAAACAGGCATGACAAAAATGTTTTCAGGAAATATTGACTATACCGGAACCGAATGGAGAAAAATCGCTTTTGACAGCCTTTTTGATTTTAATGATGCGGATAACCTGATGATTTATTACACCAACAAAAGCAGAGCTTATAATACACCCTTAACCGAATTCAAAGCTTCTTCGTATGGAGCAAATGTCGGTGTATACAATTATACAACCAGCGGAAATGAATTTCCCACCGGCAACGGCACTCTTTCTCAAAGAATACCCAATATCAGGCTGTATATATTGATTCCGGATGATGCCGGAATCAGCTCGCTGGATGCCCCCGCTACATACTTCAATACGGATGCTAACGATATTAAAGTGACCTTGAAAAATTACGGAACGGAAAATCTTGAATCTGTAAATTTCTTTTATCAGATTGATGAAGGAGATGTTCATTCTTACAGCTGGTCAGGCAGCCTTTCATGTTATGAAACAGAAAAGGACATTGTAATAGGAAGCGGTAATTTTACCTATGGCCCGCATACGTTGAAAGTATGGACTGATTCGCCTAACGGCCTGAACGATTATAAAAATGAGAATGACACCCTGGTAAAAAACATTTATGCAACAAACCCTTTATGCGGCAACTATGTCGTGGGGAATGCCCCGTCCGATTTTACCACTCTGCGGGCAGCGGTTGACTCTCTTAATAGCTGCGGTATTGCCTGCGATGTTGTTTTTGATGTTAAGCCCGGCACCTATCCTTCACAGTATATTATAAATGAAATCAATGATGCAGGGCAAAACAGCACTGTCACAATCAGATCGCAATCAGGCAGTAGTGCGGATGTGGTGATAACAAGCGACTCAACCGATTTTGTGTTATACCTTAACGGGGCAGATAATATTCATCTGGAGCATCTGACAATTAAAAGCGACAGCGCTCCGGTGCTGATGAAACTTGGCAACGGCGCAAGTAACAACCGCTTTTACGCGAACGTGTTTAATGGTGCTGAAAATACCACTTACGCTGTTTATTCCCCCCAGGAAGCTTCATCGAATGATGATGCAAACAGTATTGAAGACAATTTATTCACAGGAGGATCTTATGCCATTGATTTGAATTCCGATGGATCTGCCTATGAAACAGACAACATGATTATTTCCAATATATTTCAAGGACAGACCACCGAAAGCATCAGATTATCCCGCCAGAATGGTTATGTAATTTCAGGCAATCAGATATTTGGCACAACATACATAAGTTCCTGTCAGAGAGGTTTGTTTGAAAAAAACAGGATTGCAGTTGACAATATGTTTCAGGAGCCATTGGTCTTTTTGGGTAATAACGATACCACTCTTGTATTGAATAATTTTATTAAGTCTGACAATGTAAATAGCGGGGCTGTAAGGCTTTCAGGTTCCAACATAGCTTTCCTGCATAACACTGTTGTTTGTTCCAAAAACTGGGATGGTTTGGGGGTTTTAAACATATATAATGACCATGTGTCAATTTACAACAATATCATTGCCAGCAAGAGTTATGGCAGTGCAATCTACGTTTCACAATTTGCCTCCGATATATACATGGACTATAATTGCTTATACAACACAGAGGGTAATCCTGTAGGTGTATGGAACAATACACTGTGTATGTCGCTGGACGAATGGCAGGCTGAATCGGGACTCGATGCCGGTTCCATCTCACTGCTTCCGGTTTTTGCTTCTGATACCGATTTCCATACCAATACAATGGCTTTGGATGGTGCCGGGATTCCGCTTTCACGTGTTCAGGATGACATTGACGGTGAACAAAGGGATCCTGCAAATCCGGATATAGGCGCTGATGAATTTACGTCTACCTGTAAGGGAATGCTTAAGGGCACATATACGATTGGCGTAACAGGCGATTTTTCAACGTTTGGTGAAGCTGTTACAGCATTGCTCGAATGTGGTATAAGCGGTTCTGTTACATTCAATGCTCAACCCGGCACCTATTCTGAGCAAATTATTATCCGTGATGCCATTCCGCATTATACCAAAGGCGATACCATATTGTTTCAATCGCAAACAGCTGACAGCACCAGTGTGGTCTTAACATGGCAGGCTGATTCTTTGAACAACTATACCGTGAAAATTGACGGAGCCGACAGGATCATTTTTAAACAACTAACCATTCAGTCTGCTGGAAGTCAATATGGCCGGGTACTGGAAATAGGAAACGGGTCATGCAATAACCTCATTGAAAATTGTATCATTCACGGAATAGCAACCGGCAATGACAACAGCAGCCAGGCCCTGATATACTTTACCGAAAGCACATCATGCCGTGACACAAGCAACACCATAAGAGGAAACAGGCTGATCAACGGAAGTTACGGAATAACCCTCAACGGCAATCAAACCCGGCAGTCAACCTTCAATCATATTGCCAGTAACAGTTTTATAAATCAGGCTTCATATGGTATTTACGCCGATCACCAAATGAACCTTATCATTGAGAAAAACCGCTTTGAAAATGATTATGAAACAGATGTTGAATTTTACGGTATATTGAATGTATATTCCGACTCTGCAAAAATTGTTAAGAACGTTTTTGACCTTCAGAGAAATAGCAGAATTAATGCCGTAAGTCTGCATAACTATCAGAATGATAATTTAATAGCCAATAACTTCATCAGTGTAAACTCGGGAACTTCTGCCTATGGTATTATAAATGCAGGGCACAATACAAAGATTTATTACAACTCGATATATATTCATGGCAAATCAGGTTCTGTTGCTGCTGATCTCACTTACAGCACAAAAAATGCTGATGTCAGAAATAACATCTTTGCTAACAATGCCGGGGGGTTAGCATTAAGGTGTTATTATGACGGCACACAAATTTCGCAGTCGGAAAATAATAATCTGTTTTCAAACGGGCCTCATATAGCTCATTGGCTTGGGACTGATTTAAAAGATCTTCCTGAATGGCAGGCTGCTACAGGTTTTGATAATCAGTCTGTTTCTTCTTATCCCAATTTTGTATCGGACTCCGACCTGCATACTTCCAATGTATTGCTGAACAATGCGGCATCTCTCTTGCCGGAAATTGCCGATGACATTGACGGTGAGCCAAGAGATGCCGTGACGCCTGATATCGGGGCCGATGAATTCACCGGCGAACCTGTTTTCAGCCTTGGAGATGATGTAACGGTGTGTTTATATTCCGAACACAAGATTGATGCTGGTACAGGATTTGACACCTATCTGTGGTCAACCGGTGAGACCACAAGTTACATACTCGTTGATTCCACCGGAACAGGCAGTGGCTTTAAGACATATTCGGTTGCTGTAACGCTTGCAGCCGTAGAATTCAGCGATTCGGTTACGATAACTTTTGCAAATCCGGTTGCTGCACCGGTCACAGATTATTGCTTTAACGAAAATGCTGATTCAATCAAGTTGACAGCCGGCGAGGGCTTATCCTACCTCTGGAGTACCGGGGAAAGAACACAGTCTGTCTATATCAGCAGCGGCAGCTGGTATGGTGTAACCGTAACAGATGTTAACGGATGCAAGGATGAAGGAAGTATCCATATACATCACAATTTTTGTGTGGCTGACATGGGCATGCCGGTTGAAACGGTTATTTCTGAGAACGAATCACTGGTACTTCAGGCAAACCAGTGTTCAGAAAATTATGGAGCTTATGATTATATATGGAGCACAGGTGAAACCACCTTTAATATTACACTTCGCGGCTCTGAGCTGGGAACCGGAACACACCAGGTCGTGGTTAATGTTATCAATAAAGTGGTTAACAACTGCCAGTCATCAGATACATGTGTAATCGTGGTGGGCAGTGGAAGTTACCTGAATGAAATATCTGACGGAACAATCATGATTTATCCAAGTCCTGCTGAAGAAGTGATATTTGTTGAGTTTGAGCCTGCTGCAATTAATAAAAAGAAAAAGGTTTCTGTTCTGAATACCGAAGGAATGAAATTGATTGAAGGTTATACTGATGATAATCAAATGCGAATATCACTCAAAGGATTACAGCCTGGATTGTATCTGATTCTTGTTAAATATGACAATGTAACCAGGTATTCCAGGTTCATCATTCAATGATGACTCTTATTTAAGTGTCTGTGGTTTCAGGCTGATCATCAGATTTTATTCATGAGACTCAGATTTCAGGAGTTTTGCGAACCCGCCTGTCGTTCAGACAGGTATCCCGCAGCCCCGCCTGCCGGACGGGCAGGCCTGCTGCGGAATATGTTTCTCACGAATTCTCGGGACTTTGGGTTTCATACCCTTGATTTGTTGTAATTAGTATTGATATTCTAAAAGGGCATCTTTTTTAAAGGGCATACTTCAACCAACCACTAATTATGTGTTTGGCAAACAAATCGGAAAAATTCAGCAGCCGGGGCTGATTCCTCCAGGGGGTTTTTATTATTTGATGTTATGAACACTTTAAGACAGGTGTGCATTGGTCAATGGTATGAAGCAACATCAGCTTGCAAGGCTGGCTCGCATTAGTAAGGTTCAGTTAAGCAACATTGAAACTGGTAAGAGCTTCTTTCGCTAATCGGGTTGAACCCCCGATCAACAATCGTGGTTTCTTTACCATTCAGTTTACCTTAGTAACACCATTCTGTTCCAAACCATATGTCCTGTAGTGGTTTCTATCTTGTATAGAAAAATTCCGGGATTTAGCTGATTTCCCTGCTCATCCCTGCCATCCCACAGTGTTCTGAAACATCCGTCAGCCTTATGACCGTCTGCCAGTAGTCTGATCATTTCACCCTGCATGTTATAAATCCTTATCCTTATTAAGCAAGGCTCCTGTAGGTGACATTCAATAATGGTTTCAGCTTTGAACGGATTTGGATAGTTTCCGGCAAAAGAAAACAGGCTATGAATATCGCCGTTCAACGTAAATGTCTCAACCCGAACAGAATCAGAATAATGACCATTACCGTCAATGTCGACCTGTTTCAGTCTGTAATACAGTGTCATATTCGGCTGCATTGCGACGAAGCTGGTATCCAGATAAGCGTATAAGCTGGTTTGCGACGATGTATCCCGGCCTTCAATGAAGGCAATTTTCTGCCATCCCGAATTCACGCGGCGCAGTATCTCAAATCCATAATTTCCTTTTTCAGAGGGAGTTATCCAGTTTATCAGGATTCCGCTGTCATGCGCGACCGCAGAAAAGGATGTGTATTCAACAGGTAAAACAAAATCGCCGTAATAGCTTGTAAGCACTATCGTATCATTATATACCCGTCTTTCATAATGCGTATAAGCTGAGTCGTTCCTATCGA
The DNA here is from genome assembly GCA_016934055.1 of Bacteroidales bacterium. Taxonomy (GTDB): domain Bacteria; phylum Bacteroidota; class Bacteroidia; order Bacteroidales; family UBA10428; genus UBA5072. The sequence continues at coordinate 18,208 of JAFGTR010000032.1, forward strand.
ACAACGGAAAAACATACACCGGTCTCAGAATAGCCTGCCATGTGTTTGTATCCCCCGGCAGAATATCCACTTCCAGATGGCCATAATGCTTGCCGCCATCCTTGATGACATCGTCCTCCCATACTTCGGAGACATCTTTATGCACCATGAATTTTTGAAAAGGATTGTTCCATCCTTCACTTGGCCCCCTGAGCCCGTCACCGCCAATGCCAACATCATAAAAGTGTAAGGTATGACTCTCCTCACGCTGGTCAGGCTTGATCTCAACACCTGAAACCACCGATCGTTCCCATATTTCATCATGTCCTGATATTATGGCATCCACACCATACTGCATGAAAAGCGGTGTGAGAAGGCGGACTGGCTGACCCGACTGATTGTCGGTGCTGTCAGTCTCTCCGGGGGGAAATCCATGAGGCCCCGAGGAATAGGGAATATGATGAAAAAAAACAAAAGTAAACAGGCTTTTCTCCTGGGCTTCGGCAAGCCTTTTTTCTAACCAGATATATTGACGGGAACCAGGTCCAAAGTCAGGTGCATTTCCGCCAAGTGAATCACTCTCCCCGAGCAGATAAAAATTAGTATCATCACCGGCTTTGTTGGTGTCATTATTGCACAGGTCAAGTACTATAAATGTGGCAGGCCCGTATTTCATGCAGTAATAACGGCCTTCTTGCTCAGTATTGGGCGAATTGTTAGCAGGCGCTTCAAAATAAGTCAGAAAACGTTTCACTGCTCTTTCAGAACCCGGCTGATTATAGCGGTCGAGGTACGGTCCTTCATAATATTCATGGTTTCCTAAGACTGCCATGATCGGCATTTTTCCTGCAAGGCTTATCTCACCGTTTTGTTTGGTATTGTGATGCCAGAATTCGTCCCAATCGCGCTGCTCTCCTCCGGATTCCACAAGGTCACCTGAAATAAAAATGAGATCGGGCTGACGTGAACGGATCACTTCCAGGTTGTTCCGGTACCCTGTGGTCTGATCAATAAGATAGGTGCGAACACTGTCTTTTAACGGATCATCCCAGCTTGAATATTTGCCTGTTGATTCGGGTTCGGTTTCGGAATCTGCGTAAGCGATAAAACGAATCGGAATGTTTTTATCCGGTGCAGTAAGAAATGTTGATTTAAAAGTATCATGGCCCTGTATTACCAAATATTCATATCGCGCGGCAGGTTCAAGGTTTTCTATTCTGATCCGGTGACGAAACGGAGCCGGGGGGGCCTGTCCGGCAAAAAAGGTTGTATCTTCCCAGAGAGGATAAGCTAAAGCTTGTGCCAAAACAGGATCAGAACTGATCTTATTTTTTGTGTCTGTTCCCTGTTTCCAGTAAGAGAGCAATCCCCCGGAATTTTCTTCTGAAAACCAGATAATACTAATCGCATCAACAGCAGGATTCTGCACATAAGGGAAAACACGAAAACAGTCCTGTGCGGTTAGACCGTAAAACATTTGGGCAACAAATATGATATGAAAATATTTTGCTCTATTATTGAATAATAGCATGGGCATTTTTCAGGAAAAAACTTTGTGAAAACCGTCAATCGTTAAGGCAATATACAAGATATTTTGCTTTAATTCAAATAAATGACCTTATAATAGTTGATGAATTTACAATTGATAGGTGACAAAAATATCATATATTTTCCAGAGGCAGATGTTCGCCTCTTGAGAGGGGTAGAGGTGTGTTTTTTCCTGAATTGGTTTTGTTAAACGATAACACAATTGCAACTTCACAGCATATTCTATAAAGTCCTGGTTATTGATTTCAGATAATATCAGGGTGCAATTTAAAAAACAAAACCCGGTGTGAAGGGCTATTATCTTTAACATCCTTTTTTAAATCTGACAAAAAATCTCTATTTTTAATTTCTTGTTAATCTAAATTTTTATCGTTACCGACAATAGTATTCATGCACTTCAAACCATCATCATGCTTGTTAAAACGTATGGATGCGCCGTATATGGCGTTAATGCCGTCATTGTTACCATAGAAGTCAACATCGTCAGCGGATTATACTTTTATATAGTTGGATTGCCGGATGTTGCGGTGAAGGAAAGCCAGCACCGTATTGAATCGGCTATTAAGGCTAACGGCTATAGTATGCCGAAACGAAAAGTCATCGTCAACCTTGCTCCTGCTGACATAAAAAAGGAAGGATCAGCCTATGACCTGCCTATGGCCATCAGCATTCTGGCCGCCACTGAGCAGATAACCTGTTATAATCACGATCAGTTCGTCATCATGGGCGAACTGTCACTCGACGGCAGTTTAAGGCCTGTAAAAGGGGCATTGCCCATAGCCATTGAAGCCAGGAAAAAGGGATACAAAGGCTTTATACTGCCACGGCAAAATGCCCGGGAGGCCGCTGTTGTTAACGATCTGGATGTATATGGTGTGGACTCTATGAACGAAGCCATTGCTTTCCTGGCAGGTGATCTGGAAATCGAACCCACTGTCGTTGACACCCGCAATGAATTCTTCGCCAATATAAATGATTATGATGTCGATTTCATCGATGTAAAAGGCCAGGAAAATGTAAAAAGAGCCATGGAAATTGCGGCGGCAGGATCTCACAACATTATTATGATTGGCCCGCCGGGCTCGGGGAAGACCATGATTGCCAAGCGTCTGCCCTCAATATTGCCTCCCCTTTCACTGAATGAAGCCCTTGAGACCACGAAGATCCACTCAGTGGCCGGCAAAATTGCCAGGGATGCTTCATTGATGACGACACGCCCCTTTCGTTCACCACACCATACCATATCCGATGTTGCCCTGGTGGGTGGTGGTTCTTATCCCCAGCCCGGTGAGATCTCTCTGGCACATAACGGTGTGTTGTTCCTCGATGAGCTGCCTGAATTTAAAAGGACGGTGCTTGAGGTGATGCGTCAGCCACTTGAAGACAGGAGAATCACCATTTCCCGGTCACGTTTTTCAATCGAATACCCGGCCAGCTTTATGCTTGTTGCAAGCATGAATCCCTGCCCCTGCGGTTATTATAACCACCCCGAAAAGGAATGTGTCTGCTCGCCGGGTGCGGTGCAGAAATACCTTAACCGCATCTCGGGACCGTTGCTCGACCGCATCGATATCCATATCGAGGTGGTGCCGGTCCCTTTTGAAAAGCTTTCAGAAATGCGGCCGGCAGAAAGCAGTGAGAAAGTGCGGTATCGTGTGTTGCAGGCACGGTCGGTTCAGCAAAAGCGATACAGCAGCTACGAAGGCATTCACAGCAACGCCATGATGACCCCGGCCCTCCTGAATGAGTATTGCAGCCTGACGGAGGAATGCCACACCCTGCTGAAAAACGCCATGGAAAAACTGGGCCTTTCAGCCCGCGCTTACGACCGTATCCTGAAAGTTACGCGCACCATCGCCGACCTCGAAGAAAGTGAAAACATCGAACCCCAACACCTGGCCGAAGCCATCAATTACAGAAGCCTCGACAGGGACAGCTGGGCAGGGTGAATAACAGAGCGGGAATGAGAATGAGAATGAGGAGGGAAGAAGTTAACAGAGCCCTGTTTTTTCATCATTCTCATCCTGTTTCTCATTCTCAGGACTTGACACCCCGACTGGGTGGGAGTTCATCATCAAGGTACCGGAGAGTATCGGATGCACAAAGGATTCAACAAGCATGTTTCATAATTAAATGGTGTCATTTGCTCATAATAAAGCAATGATTTTAAAAGTTTTCTGCGCTATCTGCGAAATCCTCAGCTGTATCCGGCCCATCAGTCGATAGTTCTTTATATTTATAAGTAATTACTTGATTAGAATATGCTATTGTTGTAATTTCATTTGTTACTATTGATCTGAAGTTTTTTATTTATTAATCCTAAATAAATATCACCATGAAACTTTTATTGAATATTTTGTTTGCATTTGTTCTTGCTTTTACCGGTAATTATGCTTTTTCCCAAAACCGGCATCAGCTTCATGAACCTGCCGGCCGGGGCGAACTGGAGACAGTAAAGAAAGTAATTGAGAAAGGCGGTAATGTAGATAAAAAGGATATTGCCGGACAAACGGCATTGATGTATGCTGCCGAATCCGGAAGCCTGGAAGTGATTAAATACCTGGTTGAAAAAGGAGCTGATGTGAATGCGGTTTCCGGCGATGCCGGTCGTGGTACTGCGTTAATCTATGCAGCTGCTGCCAATAAGCTTGAAGTTGTGAAGTATTTGCTGGAAAACGGAGCAGATATTAATGCAACCACTCCCTACCAGCATGAGACTGCACTGCTTTGGGCGGTGGCAATGGGGCATATGGATGCTGTTAAACTTTTGCTGGAAAAAGGAGCAGATAAAAATATTAAAAACAGGGACGGAGAAGTTGTATTGGATGTGGCCAGAAAACTAAATAAGGAAGATATTATACCATTGCTGGAATCAGAATAAGAAAAAGGAATGAAATAACATCATTCTGTTTCTCATTCTCTTTCATCTACACCCTGGCAGGGTGGGGGCAAAAACAGAGCGGGAATGAGAATGAGAATGAGGAAGAAAGAAGTTAATGGAGCTCTGTTTTTTTAATCATTCTCATTCTGTTTGTCATTTTCATACTCGGGGTGCCGGATCAGTAGAATAAGTCAGCAACGTCTTTTTCGGTTCCTTTTTGGGTGGTGCCATCACCTGTCCAAAGGGAGCCATGCTCGATAAAGGCCGGAACGGAGATGTTTTTCATTTTAACGGCTTCTGATTTAATAACCGCAATACCTTTATATTCCGATTTTTTATTGAAAGCGGTAAAACCATACCTGGCATCGGTAATGGATGAATTTTTGATTTCCAGTGTTGAATTATCTTTTGAGGCAACACCGATGTTGGCATTAACAATATCAACATTTTCAATGACCAGACGGGAACGCTCCCCGCTGCTGATCGCTTTATCTCCGGTGTTTTTTATCGTACAATTTCTGATAAGAATATGACTTCCCGAGAAGTCAATGGCGTCATTTTTAATATCGTAAAAATTCGAGAATTCAATGGTCCCCTCGGAGAAATCCGAATCAAAAGCATCACTGAATATGTTGTCAAACACGCAGTTTTCAATCTTAAATGATGATCTGATAATGTTAAGGGCATCCTCACTGCGGTTATTCATGAAACTGACATGGTCCATTTCCACATCCGATTCATAAAATGTAACGCCCCCGGTGAGATACCATCCGTTGTAATTCATGCTGCTCAGCCCGTCGAAAACCACATGGCTCAGTACTGATGTATCTTTTGCCTGCAGTACGATGAATCCCATACTGGTGCCGTTTTCTGACCGTATTATAATGTTCTGCCCTGCTTCTCCCTGCAGTTTAACCGGTGAATAACTGAGGAAGAACGATCTGTTGGTGAAATTCATGTCAACGCCGGCCATGATATTACATTCGTACCCTTCAGGTATTATGACGGGCTCATTAAAATCATACTGTCCTGCCGGGATAATGATCTTATTGCCAGATGCATAGCGTTCTAAAAATGACTGTTGGGCTTTATTGAACAAATCAATACGGGGTGAGTAACTCTCAGGATACTTCCAGGGAAACACATTTACCTGGAAAATGTCAGAGAACAAAGGAACAGTATATAATAGCTGACTGCTCATAACAGGGGCTTTTATTTCCAGCGTATTTGCCTTCCGGTTGATTGAATTTACCCTGTACTCCTGGGGAAAGAAATATTTATTATTGTCTTTGTCAATGTATCCGATAACCCTTATATCCATTGGACAATTGTTGACCACCCTGACAAGATTATGAACACTGTCCGGTTTTTTTTGAAGATAAGCTTTCACATAATAGGGGGGTATTTCAGGAGAAAGAATGGTATCGTAGTCTGTATGTTTTGTTTTAATTTTCAGATTTTTAAACAGTTTATCGTCTGATAATTGATCCTTTTTGACCTTTATTATCTCTTTTACAGTCATAACATTCTTCAGAAGAAATGAATCATTGTATTGATAATCAATAAATTCTTCCTGTATTAATGCTTCAGTTTTTAAAATGTCATCCTCATTTTCACTTAAAAAATTCCTGATATAGTGAATGTCAGCATATTTGTTTAAATACTGAATATAAAGCCTTCTGAAGTCATTATCCAGAAAAAACTGATAGGCCGGATTATACTTGTTTCTTACAAATTCTTCCGGATTATCAAGATCTCCGATAATGGTGTTCCTGCCATAGTCAAATACACCATTGGCAGTATAACAATCGAAAGCTACCGGTTCAAGCGTGCACAGTACAGGGTTAAAATAATACCGTTGATTATGCCATGGCAAGGCATGGTATCCTTTGGTGATGTCCAGCAATGCCATATACCGGGCCAATTTATCAATATCAAACATGACCTGTATTGTTGAATTCCATTCCCGGTACATCATCATCAGGTTTTGGGCTACCATGAACTGCTGTAATAATTCAGGCGATTTTGAAGTCCGGTTTTCTTTGAAAGGCAGGATGTCACTCTCATTATAGGTGGGTATGGCAATCCTTTTATCTGAATTCAGGTTGAGTTTATTGGAAAGCCAGAATGCATCCTCGTTGAATTTCACAATGGGGCCTTCCTTGCGATTATTATATTCTATAAGATGTTTATCAAAATGTTCTTCATAGGCATAAACGCCCATATCCTGCCCGTTGACTTCAACATTGATGAAACCATACCGTGTTGTCAGGATGTCTTCTTTGTCAAACAACAGATGTGAAAGCCATTCATCGATAAAAGACCTGCTCTTTGGTGTTTGCAGTGAAAAGGTTTTCATGCCTTTCCATGAATATTTAGACTTCAGTTTTATGCGGTAAGACCATTTATCGCCCTGAAGATGGTCGAGCCAGTCGCCTTTGAGTCGCATGCTTCCCTTCAGAGTATCCTCCATGTAAATAAGCTTCATCTTCACATAATCGTCATCATCACTTTCCAGGATTCCGTATGATAGAGCTTCCTGTCTTTTTTTCTTTAGTTTATCCATGTCAGAATCATCAACCTTAATCCTGAGCAACATATCGGGAGCAATATTACGGGCAACAGCCGGTTTCCTTTCAAAATAAAAATCATCAACATAACTGGTCTCTTCCTGACTATTCCATGCATATATCCTAAGGGCATTATTGTGAAGGTTCCCCGGTGCCCTGAAACTGAATCCAATTCTCTTCCAGCCCGCCGAATCAGTTTCGAGCACTTTATCAAACACCTGATAAAATACATTTCCGCTATCACAGAAAACAATTGAGGGCTTGAAACCATAATACCAGAAACCGGCCCTTATGATCTCGTTCTTATTAACGTTTGCAATATCAATTGTAAAACCATAGGGCAACTCTGACATTAGCTTCAGTGAATACATATCGGACCGGGCAATTGAATCTGACCGTTGATAAGAAGAATTCATACGGATGCTGGAATCGTTGGATAAAATATTCCCTCCATCTTCAGATAACAGCTCGACATCACAGTTTACAGCCGAAATGCCCCCGACGGCCGGAAGGGGCATGCCATCTTTCTTTGCTTTGGTGCATGCAGCTGTAATAATAACTATCAGAACAGCATAAAAAAATAATCTCTTCGCCATCATTTCATGTTTAGAACGACGAATATAACGAAAAAATAAGATTAACAGATGAATGAGCAGGTCTTAGGATAATCTGTTCACAGTCCACAGTCGACGGTCGACAGCAATCTAGTTGCCGGTTGTCGGCCTGCCGGCAGGTCATGCAGTCATTTAGTCGTGCTGTCTTGCAGTCTGGGAGTCTTCTGGTCTTCTGGTCTTCTAGTCTTCTGGTCTGATGGTCTGATGGTATGATGGTCTGATGGTCTGATGGTCTGCTGGTCTTGCATGTTTAATCTTTGTTCTTTGATCTTTGATCTTTATTCTTTTGTCTTGTTTCTTGTTTCTTGGTTCTTGATTCCTGGTTCTATCGTAAAAATACCGCATCGGTATCAGCATGAATATCCACGACAACTGGGCCACGATAAAAAATACGTTCACCTCACCCGGGAAGAACAGGGTTGTGATGGTAACACCCAGTCCGATATTATTGGCGCCTGAGCTGACTGAGTATGTGATGCGCCTTGATTTATCCTGTCCGGCCATAATAAAGTATCCGGCCATGTATAACAACAGGTAGCTGATAACGGAAATTACTGCATACAATAATACTTTCAGGGGATGATCGAAGATGACAAACCGGTTTTTTGAGGTGGCCGCTACAAATACAATAATCAGGCCGAGAGCTGTAATAAGAGGGCTGTTACTGATAATAAGCTTTTTTAAGGTATTGATCTTTCTTAAAGGCAGATGAAAAATGAATGGTAATACAATGGTATACACCATGGTATTAAATATATTCCGGCTGTCAATATCTACTTCTTTGGATATCAGAAGCCTGCATATGAGAGGGATGGTCAGTATTGACAGGAAACTTGAAAAAACCAGTATTTTCAGCGAAAGGCTTACATTACCGTTGAACATGGCTGTGAAAGCCGGCGAAGAAACAGCGGCCGGCAACAATAATATGAGCAGGAAAGTGATGGCAAAAAACGGACTGATCAGGCCGATGAGGTAATACATAACCACAGGCATGAATACGAAACGTAATATGAAGTATTTCGATGCCGGCACAAGATCATCCGTGAGCAGAGAACGGTTGAATTCTACTTTAAAGAAAGAAGCAAAGATGATAACCGCCAGCGACAGGATTATTACAATGGCAATATCAGTTTTTATAGTGGGTACGAAAAGTCCCGACAGAGCAGCCAGTAAGAGTATCAGCCCAAAATAGCGGTTTATGAAATTGTTAAGAGCCTTCATAATGATATAAGGCCAATGAAGAATATGATTCCGATCTAAAACAAATTAAATCATTTTTATCTACAATATATGATTTAATTTTACCCGATTTGATTTCATAAATATTGAGCAGATTCTTTGCATCTATATATCAGCTCTGTATAATATTAACGCTTTAAATAAAAGCCAATATGAAAAAAGAACTTGTTGTACCTGTGTTGTTGTGCTTATTTCTTTCAGGAGTGAATTCACAATCTTTTGATTATACGAAGTTGCCATTTGATATGCCCGTGGTTGACATCCCGCACTTCAGGCCTGATACGTATAATATCGTCAACTATGGCGCCATTCCGGGTGGTGTTGTTCTGAACACAAAGGCCATAACTTCGGCCATGGTGGCATGCCATCAGGCCGGTGGTGGCGTGGTTGTTATACCGCCGGGGATTTGGCTTACAGGACCTGTTCAATTAAAAAGCAATGTTAACCTGCACCTTAAGAAAGGTTGTCTGCTGCTTTTCAGCCGCAATATTGATGATTACCCGCTTATTCAGACTGTTTACGAAGGATCGGAAAGGGTGCGCTGTGCTTCACCCGTTTCAGGGCATAATCTGGAAAACATAGCCATAACGGGAGAAGGCATAATTGACGGATCGGGTGATGCGTGGAGGCCTGTAAAAAAATCGAAGCTTACGGCAGGTCAATGGAAAAAACTTGTGCATTCCGGCGGTGTTTTGGATAAGGCAGGTCGCATATGGTATCCCAGTGAAAAATCGCTGCTCGGGAATACATTGTCTTATAGTGAAATGAAGTCAAGATCCGGCGTACAGGATTATGAGGATATCAAAGATGCATTGCGGCCCGTATTGCTCAGCCTTATACAATGCAATAAGATCCTGCTTGATGGGCCGACATTTCAGAATTCACCAGCCTGGAATCTTCATCCGCTGATGTGTGAAAACATGACCATTCGCAATATTGAAGTAAGAAATCCCTGGTATGCACAAAACGGAGACGGACTTGACCTTGAGTCATGCCGTTATTGTGTTGTTGAGAATTGCAGTTTTGATGTGGGTGATGATGCAATCTGTATAAAATCGGGGAGGGACAAGGCCGGTCGTGAAAGAGGCATACCTACCGAGTATGTTGTTATCAATGATTGTATCGTTTATCATGGTCACGGCGGATTTGTTGTCGGCAGTGAAATGTCTGGCGGAGTCCGGAATATTTATGTGTCCCATTGCCTCTTTATGGGCACAGATATCGGGCTGCGCTTTAAAAGTACAAGAGGAAGAGGGGGAATAGTGGAGAACATATATATGAACCACATTTATATGACAGATATTCCTGCACAGGCTGTTTCATTTAATCTCTTTTACGGCGGACAGGCACCAATACCCGATGAGGAGGATGATGAAAAGCATGAACAGGAAGCTGCAATACCACCGGTTTCAGAAGAGACTCCGCAATTCAGGAATTTCTATTTCTCTGACATTGTCTGTAAAGGCGCAGCGCAGGCATTACTGATGCGTGGGCTGCCCGAAATGAAAATCAGCAATATTCAGTTTAAGAATTTCCTTGCTGTTGCTGAAAAGGGGATTACCTGCATTGATGCTGAACAGGTGAACTTCAAAAAACTGGAAGTGATCACAAAGGCCGGTCCGGTCTTTGACTTATATAATTGCAGTATTGTTAACATTAAATCTGTGAAGTATGCTGAAGGGACAGACGTATTTGCAAATATAAGGGGAAAAGAAACAAAACAGATTAAGATTGACGGTGTTGATCTTGCGAAATCTAAGAAAGGGATAATAAAAGGCGATGAGGTAGGTTATGAGGTTTTGGAGGAGTGAGCTTTTGATATTCTCTTAACAATTAACATCTTACCGGTGCGTCATTGTAAGGAGCGCCACTGTAATGATTAAGTTTGTTGCACAATGAATGAGCGCGACACGGCAATCGGTTAGCAGAAGCTAAACACAGCAAATAACCAATCTATGCTTTAAGCTACTTTTTTTATACCTTTTGCTCTTTCGATCCGATTGCCACGCCATGCGTAATCATCTTTTTTCAATTCCCTTTATCCGGGGTGCATGGCTCGCAATGACCCGCTGATTGGGCGTTGTATTATTATAAGGCTTGCTAAAATCGTTATCACAATAACACATCAGACTGTTATACAAATAATTTCTGAATCAGTACCACCGGATTTTCTGTCCTATTCCAGAAGAACCTTTTCTGTTACGCTATAATTGTCATTACGGATATTGATAAAATACCATCCCGTTGCCAGGCCTGTGACCGGTATAGAAATTTCCTCCTGCCTTGTGATAATGTTTTTTAATATCCTGCCATCCATTCTGCAGAGTGTAACAGTATACTGCTCATTTCCCGGTGCGCTTATACGTATCATTTCTTTTGCCGGATTTGGCCAGATTGAAATCAAATCCCGGGAAATGACAGCATTGTTTGAGATTACAGGTATCTCACTTCCTGGAATGCCGTCCCATCCGGCCAGCCGGGCAAACATCCACCATGTTGCCATACCTTTCAAAACACAGTGCAATTTCGAATTATCGGAATGAGCACAGCTGCTGCATGAACTGTTGATCAGCGCAAGCGTGTCATCGGGATTGGCAGCAAGCCATTCGTTGCCCCAGTTTCCCCGGCCTCCGCCTGCGAGGTTATATGATATATCATCATCCAGTTGATGTTCGCCTGTATAATTACCATCTGTGTCTCCATCGCCAAAGTATTCACTGTCAGGATTCCAGCTTTCAATATCGTTAAAATCAAACAATATCCGGTTCTTTGTTTTACAATGATTACGGATCTGCTGATTGGCATTGTGAGTCCACTCACATTTATCACCGTTATTGGCATGACCGGTCATGTAAACAAAATACACATCAGTACCCGGATCAGTTCCGCCAGGCCCGTATTTGTCAACCAGCGAATCCATCCGCTGAAGGTAATATTCAATATTATGGCTATAAATATCGCACCATGAGTACATGATGACATTACAATCGGGATGATCCTGCAGATATTGCTTAACCGAAGGATACCATTGTTCTTCATGGCTGAGGTCATAGATCAGCTCTCCATCATCACAGTAACCACAGCCTTCAAACAAATGAAGCGTGCCGTCGTCTCCATTATGGCTGTACTGATACGGGCCGTCTGCATAAAACGATTCAATGGCATTCAGTCCTGATGTGATTTGTCCTCCATGTGATGTATGACCATATCCTACATGCAGTATTTCTTTAGCCCGGTTGATCCATTCCACAGGCACTTTGTCAGGTTCTGTGCAGTGGTGGTCAATAATCAGTGGTTGTTGTGAAAGCAAATTCCCGCAATGAACAAATAAAAAAAGCCCTGATATCATCATGGATATTGCCTTTATCCAGGGTGTGTAAACATTTGTTTTCATGGTAAGGGTGTTTTTTGTTTGATTTATTAATAACGGTTTATAACTTTATATTATTAACGGGAGAATTTTCGGATAAACAATGAAAAATTTTTCTAAATAAAACAGCAGGTATTACATAATTATAACAGATTGTGTTTTACTTTATACGAAAAAAAGGAAAAAAGTATACAAAAAATTGACATTCAGGAATCAATGCCGTTAAGTTAAGGATTTTTTTTGTCCTCTCACGCGCCCTCTCCAAGAGAGGGACATAATTATGTCTTAACTTAACGATATTGAATAAAGAATATGCATTAATTTTTATCTGCCTGAATATAAGATCTATGTTTGTTGGTTGATAAAATTATATAGCAGCATACAGGAATTAAACCAAATGCATGAATAAAAAGACTCTTATCGCATATGCCGGCAATTATGATTCTACCAAAGAGATAGCGGAGCACATTGCTGGAATTATCTCTGAGATGGGCGCAGATGTTGAAGTGCAGAGTGTAGAAGATACCCGGAATATGGAATCATATGATAACCTGATCATCGGGAGCGCAACACGTATGGATAAACTGCTGGGAAAGACAATGAGATTTGCCCGCAGGCGTGCGGAACAGATCCGTAAAAAGACCACTGCTTATTTTGTTACCTGTCTTACCATGAAAAATGATACGCCTGAGAACAGGGAAAAGGCCAGGTCTTTTCTTGAACCCTTATGCCAGATTAAAAAGCCTGTGAGTATGGGTTTGTTTGGTGGTAAACTGGAATATAATAAAGTTGGTTTCCTGGGGAAAACTTTATCCCGTCAGGATAAAACAGGATCACTGGCTGAAGGTGATTTTCGGAACTGGGAACAGATTTCGGCATGGGCCAGGGAGGTAGGGCGTATTTTTGTTGATGATAAATGTTGAAAAAACACTGACAGGTTAATAGCCGGTAAACACTGACAGGTTTGGAAAACACTGTCAGGTTAATAGCAGGTAAACACTGACAGGTTGGTATAAAAAATGACTGCCGTTTATGGAATTTCAGGGATGGTTGCATCTTTTATATAAAAAACAGATTTCTTAAAAGCGAAATCAGTTTTCGGTATTCACAACGATTAATATTCAGCCATGATGAAACTTATTACAACAGCGTTTATGACCCTGGCTCTGATAGTGGGGGCCTTAGGCATAATAAACCATCAAATACAGCAGCCCGTGAAAGAACATGATTATACTTTATCCTGGAGAAAAGTGCAGGCTTTTGAGGACCAGGGCTTACCGGAATCGGCGTTAACCATCGTTAATGAGATCTATGCCGCAGCCAGATCGGAAAACAATGCCCGGCAGATTGTAAAGGCCGTAATCTATAGAATGAAATTCACCCAATACAAAGAGGAGGATGCATTTGTAAAGAATCTGGCCGGCCTTGAAGACGAGATAAGAACGGCAGATTTTCCGGCAAAACCATTATTGCATTCAATGCTGGCCGAGTATTACTGGGTTTATTACCAAAATAACCGGTACCGGTTCAGTGACAGAACACGTACTGTTGATTTTGACAATAATGATATTGCCACATGGGATCTTGAGAAAATTGTGGAGGCAACTATCAGAAATTTTCAGCTGTCACTTAAAGATGCTGATCGCATAAAAAACGTCAAAATTGACCATTATGATGAGATCCTGGAGAAAGGCAATAGCAAAGGGAGGTCATGTCGTCCGACGTTATATGATTTCCTGGCCCATCGTGCAGTTGATTTTTATATGGGAGAAGAACCGGCCCTTATCCGGCCTGCCTTTGTGTTTACCATCAACGATGCAGCCTATATAAAAGATGCAGAGGCATTCTGCCGGTTGAACATCACAACAAAGGATACACTCTCTTATAAATATTATGCCCTGAAAATCCTGCAGGAGCTTATCCGTTTCCATCTTGATGATGAGGACAAGGAGGCATTGGTGGATGTGGACCTCAAAAGGCTGCAATTTGTCAATCAGCATCTTACACTGCCCAATAAACCGGATTTGTATCTCGATGCCCTGAAACGGCTTGAGCAAAAAGCTTTGCATACGCCTGTTTCAACCCGTGTGACATATCGTATAGCTGAAATATGGCTGGAAAAGGGTGGACAATATAATCCCCTGCAATCTGATGATCACAAATGGGACCTTAAAACGGCATGGGATATTTGTGACAATGCCATCAACCGTTTTCCGGGTTCAGATGGTGCAAAAATGGCTTATAACCTTCAGCAGGACATTAGGCGAAAGAGTCTGTCAGCCGTAATTGAAAAAATTAATTTGCCAGGCATTCCCTTCCGTGCCCTGGTCACTTATAAAAACTTCACCGCATTGCATTGGAAAGCTGTGAAAGTTACCAGGGACGAGGTGTTGGCAGAACGTAAGAGGTGGCTGAAAAATTATGATGTTGACAGGGAAGAGAAGTTTCTCATGCATTTCCTGCCCCGGCCGGCAGAAAAGGCAGGTTCTGTTATACTGCCTGATGACGGCGATTTCCAGCAACACAGAGTGGAAATTGCTTTAGATGGGCTGCCTTATGGCGATTACATGATTATTTTCAGTCCCGGTTCTGATTTTTCAATATCGGGCAACACAATTGCCTATGCTTTTACCACGATCTCTAACCTCAGTTACATCCACCGCAACCTCGATGATGGCAGTACCGAATTGTTCGTGCTTAACAGGACAACAGGGAAGCCGGTTCCCGGAGCCGGTATAAATGTATTATCAAGGATATATAACAGGAGGTCAGGAGGATATGATTTTTCTGAAAGTGCATCGTTGGTTGCGGATGCCAATGGTTTCTGTAAAATTCCTTTTATGCAGGAAAGAACATCGGATCGTTATTACTATCTCGTTTTTGAAATAACCACAGGAAAGGACAGAATCAGAACTGATGATGTTGATAGCTATTATAATGATGGTCAGATAGCGCAGCATGCATACCGGAAGTCTCCCTCTTTAACCCGTACTGTTTTCTTTCTTGACCGGTCAATTTACAGGCCGGGACAAACATTGTATTTCAAAGGACTGGTTTATTCCTCTGATAGTAAAAATGCACAGATTGTTCCGGGGAAGAAATATACCGTTACCTTATATGATGTTAATCACCAGGTGGTTGACAAAAGGGACGTTACGACAAACGAATATGGCACTTTCAATGGTACTTTCACGACACCTTCATCAGGGCTTACCGGACAGATGCGCCTTCAGATTAACGATCAAAGGTCAAGCAGTGCATATTTTTCTGTTGAGGAATATAAGAGACCAAAATTTGAGGTACGCTTTGAACCTGTCAGGGGAAGCTTCAGGCTGGGTGAGATCATCAACATTACAGGTCTTGCTCAGGCTTATTCAGGTGCCAACATTGACGGTGCTGAGGTAAAATACCGTATCGTGCGGCGGGCCCGGTTCCCCTGGTGGTGGTGGTACCGGTATTCATACTATCCTTCATCGCCTGAGATGGAAATTGAAAGCGGAACGATAAGCACCGATGCTGAAGGAAAGTTTAGCATTGATTTCAGGGCCGTACCCGATGAAAGTGTTGATAAAAAATCAGATCCGACATTCACATATTCGGTTTATGCTGATGTGACCGATATTAACGGTGAAACACACAGCGGGCAGACTTCCGTAAGTGTCGGGTATAAATCTCTTGTGCTTGGTGTGGCCATTGATGATCTTGACAAGCGTGATGAAGATATCGGTAAAAGGAAATTCGGGATTATCACCAACAACCTGGCAGGGGAATTTGAACCGGCTGCCGGGACAATAAAAATATGGCGGTTAAAAAATCCCGAAAGAGCCTTCCGTGAAAGGATGTGGACCCGGCCCGACAAGGCGGTAATGACACAAAAGGAATTTTATGATCTTTTCCCTCATGATCCGTTTGTTGACGAAAACAATTTCTACAAATGGGAAAAAGAAAAAGAAACATTCAGCCTGAACTTCAATTCTTCGGCAACAAAAGAATTTTCGATTCCTGATATGGTTCACTGGGTCCAGGGCAAATACCTGTTGGAGATTGCATGCAAAGACCGTTATGAACAGCCTGTGAGGGAGGTTGTATATTTTGACATCCTTGACTCCGGGGATAAAAAAATGGCCTTTCCGGCCGTACATCATTTCAAACCTGTGAAAACCACCGCCGAACCGGGTGAAAAGGCCGTATTCGTGGCCGGCAGTTCAGAAAGAGCTTATGCCCTTTATGAAGTGGAACAGGATGGCCGTATTATGGACAGGCAAAAAATCATAGTGGATAATGAAAAGCGATTGTTTGAGATTCCCATAAAAGAGGAATACAGGGGGAATATAACAGTTCATTACACTTTCGTTAAAGACAGCCGTCTCTATTCTGAGAGTGCTGCTGTTAATATTCCGTACACCAATAAACAGTTGGATATACAGTTTGAATCTTTCCGCGACAGGTTACAACCCGGTCAGCAGGAGCAATGGAAAATAAAAATAAACGGGAGCAGAGCTGAAAAAGTTATGGCCGAGATGGTGGCAACGCTTTATGATGCTTCGCTGGATATTTTCAGGCCTCACAGCTGGTCTGCAGGTTTTTACAGTACCATATATGGCCGCTTGTCCTGGAGCAGCAGCAACGGATTTGAACAGGTCTCTTTCAGAAATCATGAAAAAGACTGGAATGACTTTAAAATAAAGGAATACGAAGGATATGACTATGATGATCTGAACTGGTTTGGACTGGTATTTTATCATTTATACAAGGAACATATGGAACTGGCTGAGTCAGCGGTGATGGGATACGCTGTTGATAAATTTGCTTCTGTTAAAAGTGCACCCCGTGTAAAAGCCACTGCAATGTCTGACAAGAAAGATTTAATGATGATGGATGCCGTAATGGCTGATGGAGAGGAACAGATAACATCAGGGATTGAGGAACAGCCTCCTGTGACAGAACAACCCGGGCCGGATATGGGCGATATAAAAATTCGCAGGAATTTCAATGAAACGGCCTTTTTTTACCCTGTGCTTCAAACTGATGAATCCGGGGATATTGTGATTAATTTCACCATGCCTGAAGCATTAACGCGGTGGAAAATGCTGGGATTTGCCCATACAAAGGATCTGGCCTCCGGCAGCATCGTAAAAGAACTTGTTACTCAGAAGAATCTCATGGTTGTTCCCAACCAACCCCGGTTTTTCAGGGAAAATGACAGGATGTTCTTTTCAGCCAAGATATCCGGTCTGGTTGATCATGAACTTACAGGTGTGGTACAACTGGAATTTTTCGATGCCCTTACGATGAAACCAATAAATGCCCTGATGAAGAATGCCGGTGATACCAGGTCATTTGCCATCGAAGCAAAACAGAGCACTAATGTGGAATGGGCTATTGAGATACCCGAGGGCATTCAGGCCATTGCATACAGGATCAGGGCTAAAGCGGGTAATTTCTCTGACGGCGAGGAGATGATACTGCCTGTTGTCACCAACCGTATGATGGTCACTGAAACACTTCCCCTTCCTGTTCGCGGCAGGCAGAGCAGAACTTTCAGGCTTGATAAGCTGGCCGACAATGTTTCCACGACACTGCGGCATCATCGTTTCACACTTGAATTTACCTCAAATCCGGCATGGTATGCCTTACAGGCCCTTCCTTACCTGATGGAGTATCCTTATGAGTGCACTGAGCAGACCTTTTCGCGTTTTTATGCAAATTCCACAGCGTCGCATATTGCCAATGCCAATCCCGGGATAAAAAGGGTATTTGACACCTGGGCTACCATTCAGCCCGATGCCCTGCTTTCGAACCTTGAGAAGAACCAGGAACTTAAATCAGCTCTTCTGGAAGAAACGCCATGGGTGTTGAATGCAAAAGATGAAAGTCAGCGCAAGCGAAATGTGGCCCTCCTGTTTGATCTTAACCGTATGGCCAATGAGCAGGAACGTGCCCTTAAAAAAATACTGGATGCCCAGCTTGGGAACGGAGGTTTTTCATGGTTTCCCGGATTGCCCGACGACCGTTATATCACGCAGCATATTGTGGCGGGTCTGGGCCACCTTGATGGGATGGGTGTGAAAAGTATCCGGGATGAAAACCTTACATGGAGAATGGTTCAACAGGCATTGCGGTATATGGACCGGGAAATGCAGGATCATTATGAGCAACTCAAAGCACAGGCTAAAAAAGGATACATAAAACTTGAAGAGAATCACCTTGATTATATTGAGATTCATTATCTGTATACACGCAGTTACTTTAAAGATATAGAAACAGAAAGTGACTGCAGGGAAGGATTTGATTATTTTATGCAGCAGGCGAAGAAATACTGGCTGCAAAATGATATTTATATGCAGGGGATGATGGCGCTGGCCTTGCACAGAACTGGCAACGGAGAAATTCCGGCTGCCATAATCAGGTCGCTTAACGAACGGGCTTTGCATTCCGATGAGATGGGCATGACCTGGAAGACAGACCGGGGGTATTTCTGGTACCAGGCTCCGATAGAGACGCAGGCCCTTATGGTAGAAGTGTATGATGAGGTGGCAGGTGACATGAAAGCGGTGGAAGACCTGAAAACATGGTTGCTCAAGCAAAAGCAGACGCAGGACTGGCGGACGACCAAAGCGACATCGGAAGCATGTTATGCTTTGCTTCGCAGGGGCAGTGATGTGCTGTTGACAGATTCCCTGGCAGAAATCATCATCGGCAAGGAGAAAGTGGATCCTTTTAGCCGGCCGGATACAAGGGTTGAAGCCGGCACCGGTTATTTTAAAACAGCATGGACAGCTCCGGAGATCAGTCCCGAAATGGGCAATGTCACAGTAAAAAATAATAATGATGGTGTAGCCTGGGGGGCCATATACTGGCAATATTTTGAGCAACTCGATAAGATAACACCCGCTGAAACACCGTTAAAACTTAAGAAGCAGCTGTTTCTCCGGCAAAATACTGACAGGGGTCCGGTTATCACACCGGTAAATGAAAAGACAGTTTTGCATGTGGGTGATATGATAAAAGTAAGGATTGAGCTGCGTGTTGACAGGACTATGGAATATGTCCATCTGAAAGATATGCGGGCCGCGGCATTTGAACCTGTTGAAACCTTATCGGCATATAAAAACCAGGATGGATTATGGTATTATCAGAGTCCGCGTGATCTGGCAGTCAATTTCTTCATTGGATACCTACCCAAAGGAACATATGTGTTTGAGTACCCTTTGCGTGTTTCTCAAAAAGGGGACTTCTCCAATGGCATTACTACAATCCAGTGCATGTATGCTCCCGAGTTTTCAAGTCATTCCGAGGGCGTGAGGGTTAAGGTTGAATAGGGGCGGATGAAGGTAATCGGTATTCGGTAATCAGTGAACGGTGAAGAGTGAAGAGTGAGTAAAAGACCGAATACCGCTCTATCCCCTGCCTGATATTTCCACTCAATTGGTTTATTTTTACGCCAATCCTTAAAAATAGTATATATATTTTTAGCCTGATTTTAGAATCTGAATTAATCGCGAATTTTGACCATCCTGACATTATTATGTTTATTCTTGATATTTTTATAATCCCTGATACAACGAATATTAATTTTTAACACTTAAACCTTAATCTAAAAAACAACATGAAAGAAAGACCTAAACCTTGGAAATTCTTATGTACTGTTGTTTGCATGTTTGTGTTCATGCAGGCCAGTACACAGGAAACTGATGTTTCCGGCATTGTCACCGATGTAACAGGTGAAGCCATTGTCGGGGCCAATGTGGTTATTGAAGGAACATTGTTGGGTACTGTAACCGACGTTGACGGGAGGTATTCCATCAGTGTGCCGGATCAGGAGGCCACCCTTATCATTTCCTTTATCGGTTATGAGACTCAAAAAGTAAAGATAGGGGGGCAGACTGTCATTAACGTCGTATTGATTGAAGCAACAACGGAACTGGATGATGTGGTTGTGATCGGCTATGGTGTGCAAAAGAAAAGTGATCTGACCGGGGCCATTTCCTCTGTTTCGAGCGAAAAGCTTGTTGAAATGCCGGCCAACAGTCTTGACCAGGTTTTGCAGGGTCGGGCTGCCGGTGTAAGTATTACTCCGAATTCCGGTATGCCGGGAGGAGACATGTCCATCCAGATCCGTGGTATATCGTCCATCAATGGCACCGAACCGCTGGTAATCGTTGACGGCATGCGGGCAAGCCTTAATGATCTCAATCCGGGTGATATTGAATCAGTTGAGATCCTTAAAGATGCCTCTTCGGCAGCCATATATGGCGCTACCGGCGGTAACGGAGTAATTCTGGTCACCACCAAGAAGGGTAAGACAGGCAAACTGACCACCAATTTCAACTCTTATGTTGGTATCCAGAAGGCCTGGAAAAACATGGATATAATGAATGCACAGGAATATGCTGAAGCCATGAATATCATCAATGCCCTGAGAGATAGACCTGCTTTCACAACCCAGCCTGATACCCTGGAGAATTATGACTGGCAGGACATTATGTTCCGCGATGCCGTCATGCAGAATTATGACCTCTCGGTGAGCGGCGGGAATGAGGTTTCCACGTACTTCGTCAGCACCAACTATCAAGAACAGCAGGGCATTTTAAGGAACAGCGATTATGAAAGAATTAATTTCCGTATCAATTCTGACCATAAATTGAGTAAGCTCTTCAAAATCGGTGAAAACGTGCAATTTACCAAAGCAAAGCATATGGGGAAAGATGAATGGGTTTATAACAATGAATACAATACTCCCATACTGGAAATCCTCAGAATGGTGCCTTATGTTCCTCCCTATGATGAAAACGGCGACTGGTCAGTTAATCCCACCGGAGGCAGTAATCCCAAGGTAGAGGAGGATGTAACCGACAGGACAAGGAACAGTTATTCCGTGGGAGGCAACGCTTATGTGGATTTCACTCCTTTCAAAGGATTTGTGTATACCTCGAGGATCAATGCCTATACCAATTTCACCGTATTCGATGAATTCGAGAAGGTTTACCATTATAGTCCCCAGATCTATAACGAGCACAGCACGGTAACCAAGTCTATTGGTCAGCAATGGGGGTGGGAATGGCAGAATTATTTTAACTATAACCGGAACTTGTTCAATAATCATAACATAGGTATTATGGGTGGCATTGAAGCGCGGAGGACGAAATTTGCCGACATCTCCGGCTCAAGGCAGGACCTTATCAATGAATCCGAAGAAATGCGTTATCTCGATGCCGGTACGAACGATGAACTTACGACTATACAGTATGTCTATGGCACCGGATGGGAAGATAAGGAATGGGCCCTCTTTGGACGACTGAATTATGATTTCAGGGGTATTCTCCTAATGACTGCTAATTTCAGGAGGGACGTTTCTTCGAGATTTGGTCCGCAATACCGTGTGGGTAATTTTCCTTCGGTGTCAGTGGGCTGGAAATTCTCGGAGCATTTTAAGAACCATGACATTATCAACTTCGGTAAGCTGCGTGTCGGTTATGGCTCAACCGGTGCCAATGCGCCTGAGAGATACCGCTATTATACCACCATCAATCAAACGGTTAGAGCCTTCGGTTACATCTTTGACCATTCCAGTAATGTTTCAACCGGTGCAGCTCTTGCCCAAATGCCCAACCGTGAAATGCACTGGGAATCGATGAAAATGACAAACATAGGACTTGACCTGGGTTTACTGAACAACAGGATGAATATTACCATTGACCTTTTCAGGAAGTCCAATGACGGGATGCTTATCTATCAGTCTCTGCCAGCCATAGCAGGTATGTATCAGAATCCTAACTATATTGTACAACTTGGAGGAGATGCCAGGCCTATCAGCAACATCGGCGAGATCCGCAATGACGGGCTTGAGTTTACCATTGGCTTCAGGAATACTACCAGTGTGCTTCGCTATTCCTTCGATTTTAACGGCACCTTTGTGCGCAACAAGGTGATAAACCTGGAAGGCGATTCTCTGTACCGCGGGACGGTTGGCGTAAACCTTGCCAATATCTGCCTTACTTCAGAAGATATGCCCATTTCACAATTCAACGGTTTTAAAACCAACGGCATTTTTACCTGGGATGATGCTGCTTATAATGACAGAGGAATTGTATATATATGGAACCAGCCTTATATTGTCGAAGAAGACGGAGATACGCTCTGGGCTCAATCGAGAGCCAAACCGGGTGACCTTCGGTATGTCGACGTGAACGGCGATAATAAAGTTGATAATAATGACAAGGATAACATTGGGAGCCCTATTCCTAAATTTATATTCGGGTTTTCAGCCAATCTCACCTATAAAAACTTTGACCTTAACCTCTTCTTTGAAGGTAAATTCGGACATAAAATCTTTAACGGATCGAAAGCCAACCTGATGAACCAGGAAACCGGCCCGAATAGTCTTAATATAGTGCTGGACCAATATCGTGATCCGATCTATGACAGCGAAAATAACCTGTTATATGAAGGCAATACCGATACTGATCTTCCCAGGCTTGACCCGAGAGGAGAAAATCAGAACCTTGTAAGAGTTTCTGATTTCTTTATCGAAAGCGGCAATTATGTGAGGCTGAAAAATATACAGCTGGGCTATACTATTCCTTTTAACCTAAGTCAGAAAGCAGGTATAGAAAGGCTGAGAATATACATTGGTGCCAAAAACCTGCTGACGCTGACAAAATATTCCGGTTTTGATCCTGAGCTTGCAACAGGGAGCATGCTTGAACAGGGAATTGACAAAAGCGCCGTGTATCCGCAAAGCCGTATATTGCTTGCCGGTATAAACCTGAGCTTCTAGCCATGATTTATGTTCACAGAAAAAAATAGAATTATGAAAACCAAAATATTAATAATCATAGGAATGTTTTGCTGCGGTGTAATGCTTTACAACTGCAGTGATGAATTTGTCGACACCAAACCAATTGTAAATGCAACGGAAGAGTCATTTTACAGTTCCATGATCGGGGCTGATATGGCTACTACAGTATGCTATTCAAACTTTTGCATGGAGAAGCTGTGGGACCTTTGCATTATGATGACCCTGGGCAGTCTCTCGTCAGATGAAGCCGAAGCCGGCGCCGGCGGTAAAACCAATGTGGTCGAATTTCAGCACGTGGACCAGCTGATACATACTCCTCAGGAAGCCAATGTTTTTGAATGGACCTGGGGATATCTTTACCGTACGATCGGGTATTGCAATGTTGCCATTGAAAAGCTGCCTGATATATCAAAGGAAACTGATCCCAATTTTGACGCTGATCTTATCAGTAAAAGGCTGGGAGAAGTAAGATTTCTGCGAGCCTTGAATTATTTCGTGCTGGCACAGATTTACGGAGGGGTCCCGCTGGTGGATCACGTGCTGACCCCCAGTGAATATAAGATGGGACGTAATGAAATCGTCGAAATATACGACCTGATAAAAACTGACCTCCGGATTGCCATCAATTCACTGCCGGAAAGAAGTGTATGGGGTCCTGAGAACATAGGCCGTGCATCAAAGGGCGCTGCCAAAGCCCTTATGGCAAAGGTATTTCTTTATGAGTCGTCATATGCCAAGAATTATCCGGGCGATGAACGGTTCACCGGTTTGACCCAGCAATGGGATTCTGCGTTATACTGGGCCGAACAGGTTATCAATTCGGGAGAATACAAGCTTGTGGGCATCGACGGCGAAAGGTTTGACACATGGAGAAGCCCGGAGACAGGGGGGTATCAATGGATATTCATGGTTGACGGTAACAATTCCCTTGAGGGTGTTTTTGAGATACAGAACGTACAGGATGGCCGGGGATGGTTTGATACCCGCGGGACGGCTCTTTGTCGCTGGTGTGCACCCTCCAAGGTCAGGGAAATTAACAATCCTACCGAAGATGGCATGGACTTTGGCTGGGGATGGTGGTGCCCATCAGATTTCCTCGATAGTTCCTATGAACCAGGAGACCCGAGAAAGGCAGCTACCATTCTTACGGAAGACGACACTATCCTGTGCAATTTTGATAGTGACGGTGGCGTAGCCTGGCGTCACCCGAATTATAAAGTATTGAACGATAAAGAAGGCATAAACAGAGGAACCCGGAAGTATGAACCCTCGTATGAGGAGTACTGGCAAAATTCCCAAACCTGGCAGGACGGGCCCATTGATGTTAAATTGATAAGGTATGCCGATGTTGTCCTCTGGGCAGCAGAAGCAGCGTTTGAATTGAATAATAACGGCAAGGCTTTGCAGTATATTAACTGGGTGAGGACCAGGGCGCGTATGAGTGGTAACTCTGGTATACCCGCTGATCTTACCGGAGCCGTCACCCATGACCAGATCGTCCAGGAAAGGCTTATTGAACTGGCCTGTGAAGGACACCGGTTCTTCGACCTGATAAGGTGGAATTTGGGGCCTGTTTACCTGAACCACATCATGATGGATGGGAAGACCCATGTTGTTTATGAACCGGGCAAACATGAATTTTTCCCCATCCCCGATAAGGAAATTGCCCTCAGTGGCAATAAACTAAAACAATATTCGGGTTGGTGATACAGAACTAACAGCCATATAAACTGTTAAAACAGCAAATAAAAGAGGCTGTCTCAAATTTTGAGACAGCCTCTTTTTGCTTGATTTATCGTCAATTTTTTAATGGTTATCATTCTGTTTTTATATTATGTCGATTTCTCCCTAAAAAACAACATGATTCACCCTGAGTTTTGGCGATTATTGTTATTTTTAAGCACGGAATTCTAAGGGTGTGGTTTACTTCCCTGAAATTCAATGTAATTAAGTTTTGTTTATTTTGTTATCTGATCAATGGATAAACTGCTGAAAGTCTATTTATTTGTTTTTTTTGTCAGCCTTTCCGGTTTGCATGCAAGCGCACAATTATTCAACAACAGCATTGTTCGTAATTACGATAATGTTCAGAAGATCCAGTTGCTGGAAGAAAAGTTTTCGGTGAGGATATTTTATGACAGCGCTTCAATAGATAAGAATGTATTCAATGATCTGCCATACAGTTCGTCATCAGTTGAAGAAGCCCTGAGGGGTTTGCTCGACAATACTGAATTAACCTTCCGTAAAATGCAGGAGGCTGCTTATGTGCTTTTGCCGGCTGAGATTGTCAGAAGCCTCGCAGAAAAGCCCGACGAATTGCTGGGTATACATGATAACACTTTGGTGGTGGGTTCTCTTGAAAACTATAAAAGAAATAAAGCAGCCGTTATTAACGGCTTGATAATGGACGGAAAAAGCGGTACGCCGCTTCCCGGTGCCATTGTTGCAGTTAAAAGCCTTGAAATAGGCGTTGCCAGCGATATGCAGGGCTTGTTCTCTATGTCACTAAAACCAGGCAATTACAAAATATCTGTTTCATGCATCGGCTTCGAAGATTTTAATGCCCTTGTAAAAGTGCTGAGTACAGGCGACCTCACAATTGAGTTGTTTGAGAAGTCGATAAAGCTGGAAGAGGTTGCCGTATATGCCCGGCGTGCTGACCAGAACATTACCGGTGACCAGATGAGCCTGGTGGAGATCGACAGGAAGAGCATCAAAGAGCTACCTCTAATCACGGGTGAAAAAGACCTTATCCGCAGTTTCTCTCTGCTGCCCGGTATAAAATCAACAGGTGAATTCGGAACCGGCATCAGCGTAAGGGGAGGCGGAAATGATCAAAATCTTTTCTTAATTGAAGAAACCCCGCTGTATAATACATCACATGTATTTGGACTGATATCAGCCATAAGCCCCGATATTGCCAACAATGTATCATTGTATAAGGGTTTTATTCCCGCTGAATTCGGAGAGCGTGCATCTTCTGTTATTGATATTCAGCTTAAACGTGGCAATGAGAAGAAGTATGCTGCCAATGGCGGGATTGGTTTATTCAGCAGCCGGCTGGCCATTGAAGGGCCTGTTGTAAAAGATAAAGTATCATTTCTGGTGGCGGGACGCTCGAGCTATTCTGACTGGCTTTTGAACAGAATCCCTGACGTCCAGCTTGCAAACAGCAAGGCTAACTTCTACGACATTTATGCTGGCATCAACGGCATGATAGCAAAAAGACACCGGCTGTTTCTGATGGTTTATAACAGTTATGATTTTTTTAATTATGACCATCAATTGCATTATGCCAATAAAAATACCGCCGGTGAACTGAAGTGGAATTTTTCAAGAAGTCAGGTGTTGGACTATGTTGTATCAATATCATACAGTGATAACAGTATCGTTAAAAAAGACCTTGAATATGCGTCAAAGAGTTACCGTTTGCAGAACGGCATACAGTCTGTTTCATTAAGAGGCGACGCCATCTATAATCTTAACCGGCATCATGCCATAAAGGCCGGCATACAGGCCATAAGATATTCCGTCAATCAGGGAAAGCAGGATCCCCGGGATACGGTTTCAAGAGCCCTTGATGTTAAACTTGAGGCCAACCTGGGTTTGGAAACCGCTTTGTACATTACCGATAATATTACCATAAACAATTATATCAGTCTGAACCTGGGATTGCGTTATTCGATGTTTTTCAATCTGGGGCCTTATACGGTTAATAATTACCAGCCGGGATTGCCAATTTCTGAAGCCACCCTGTCAGGGTCAACATATTATAAGAAGAATGAACTGATAAGGATGTATCACGGGCCTGAACCCCGGTTTTCGCTGCGTTATCAGCTGAACGGCAGTACTTCGGCCAAGCTGAGTTATAGCCGCAATATGCAATATCTTTCACTTGTATCCGCCAGTGCCGTGCAAAGTCCTGATGATGTCTGGCAACTCGCCAATACCTATTTCAGACCTGTTATAAGCAATGCTTTTGCAATGGGATTTTACAAAAACCTCAGGCACAACACACTCGAAACTTCGTTTGAGATATACTACCGGGTAATCGATAATCTTTCGGAATTTAGAGATGGTGCAAGGCTTACCATTGATGCTTATTCGGATGCTTTTCAGACAAGCATGGTGAACATCCCTTTTGAAAGTGAGCTTATTAATGCCATCGGACGCAATTACGGGGCTGAAATTATGTTAAAAAAGAGCCAGGGAGACCTGGAAGGCTGGATTTCTTATACATATTCACGTTCACTTAAAAAAACCAATGGCCTGTATGCCCAGGAGATCATCAGGGACAATACCTGGTATCCTTCCAGTTACGATAAGCCGCATGACCTTAATACCATGCTTACTTATCATTATAACCGCAGGCTCAGAGTTTCTGCCAATTTCACATACAGCACAGGAAGGGCCGTAACACTACCTGAAGCCATTTATTATACCGAGAATGCCTGGCATGTTACATATCGTCCCAGAAACAGTGAACGGCTGCCTGATTATCACAGGCTTGACCTGTCAGTCAGCTTTGACGAAAGCCTCAGGCTTAAAAAGAAATGGAAGGGAAGCTGGACTTTCTCGGTATTGAATGTTTATGGCCGGAAGAATGCCTATTCTGTATTCTTTAAACCTGAAAATTCTTCAAAAGAGAATAACTACAGGAGTTTCGGCCTTTATAAACTGTATATTATCGGGCGTCCCCTGCCAACATTAACATATAACTTCATTTTCTGATATGTTTCGAAAAATAATAATACTGGCAGTAATACCGGCCTGTCTTTTTTCATGCCGGGAGTTGTATGACGACTTTCAACCGGAATTAAATGCTGAATATCTCGTTGTTGAAGGTATGATAACCGATGATCCCGGGCCATATTACGTAAAGCTGTATAAAGCCATGGCTTACAGAAATGATATGCAACTGTATGAATACGATCCTGAACCCGAAACACAGGCCGTAGTGAGGATAAGGAGTGACAAGGGAGAAGATGTGGTTTTGTATGAATTGACACCCGGAACGTATGCCACACTGCAGGAAGAATTATCCGGTGAGATTGGTCACAGCTACTGGCTGTATATTGAGACCCTAAACGGCGATATTTATGAGTCTTTGCCTTCAATTCTGATGGAAAAACCTGACGTCCCCGGTTTATATGCGACACCTGCAGAAAAAAGCATTGTTAATGAAAACCTGCCGGGTGGTCCGCAATTTGTCACCCAGGAAGGCTTGCAGATAACCTGTGATGTTTTTAACAACAGCAATGCAAATTACGTTAAGGTCGAACTCCGGACTTTCAGCCCGAGTTTCTATTTTGCTGATTCCGCCTTTACTGAAGTTGCTAACCCGGTGTTGCTGGAAAGTGGTTACAGGCCGTTTTTTTATCACAAACGGGATTCATTGTATTGCTGGTCTCTCCGCCCGGCTGATATAAAACCCTGTATTGCAGGCACAGGAAGCAGTTCAGCAAGCTCTCTTGTTACAGGAATACCCCTTGGTTTTATTGCGATGAACATACCATATGCATCTAATGATACGATTATGCATTATATGTATGATGGCTATACAATTCACGATGTTGATGCTGAGTTTGACAGTGTGATCATACAGGAGGTTGTCATCAGGGTTTTTTACAGCAGTTATTATATCACCGACATAAAAGCCTATGCCATAAATGATACGATATATGAATATTACCGTAACCTGAAGATTCAGGTGACAGCCGGTAATAAAATTTTCGATCCCGTTCCTGCCGAACTTACTGGAAACATCAGATGTCTCAGCGATCCCGGAAAGAACATCTATGGCATCTTTACTGTAGCCTCAATCATGAAAAGACAATTCTTTATCAGATGGTCAGGAACATACGATCTTCCCGTTGTCGAGAAACTCGATGATTATTTTCCTGTTGAAAGCAGTGGATGCGTGACTGAACTTCCCGGTTTCTGGAGGAGATACTAAGTAACTTAAATTAGTGTTTATGAAAAAGCATGAAGTAATAGAAAAAAGACAAAAGACAAAAAAATTCCTAAATCATATGAATGATTTTATAACTGGCAACCTGAATAAATGAATAGTAATGATGTATAACATTATACAATGATAACCAGAATAATAAGCTTTTTCACACGTGTTCAGATTCACTGCCTTTTTCTGCCGGTAATCCTTTCAGCGCTGCACTTTCAGTCATATTCACAGCCTACAATCCGGCCATCCGGCATGTCAGATGTCATACAATCGTATGCCAATGCTTATGCTCTTCAGGAAAGATTATTTGTGTTTGTGAACGGCGGTTTTTTTTATCCGGGAGAAAATATTGCTTTTAAAGCTGTTCTTTTCGATGCTGCTATGCAGTTTAAAACTGACGGCAGCCGCTTTATATACCTGCAACTGATTAATAATTCTACCGGCAGTGCTGTCAATTATACATTTGAATTGCATTCAGGCGAATGTTCCGGTCAGGTAAGGCTGCCTGATACCCTGTTGACCGGGTTATACACTTTGCGTGCTTTTACACGGTGGATGCAAAGTTACAGTGATGACAACGCTTTTTGCAGGCCTCTACTCGTTATTTCGCCACTCAACGGGGAGGTGACGATGCATTCGGCGGTAAGCGATACGACACCGGTAAAATTCTATCCGGGGAGCGGGAATTTTATTTCCGGTGTTGAAAACCATATGCTGGTGAGGGTGAATCAGTTTTATAATAAAAAGATGCCTTATCTTGATATTACCGATGATCTTGGAGATACAATACTCCGTTGCCCCATTGATGCCGGCGGAACAGGGAAGTTTATGCTGGTGCCGGAACCGGGCAGGACTTATCATGCAGTTTCTCCTGATTTTGTTGGGTCCAGGCGCGTCTTCAAACTGCCCGGTCAGCAACCCGAAGGATTTTGTATGAATGTTTATGAAGATAATAACAATTTGTATGTCAGCATTGCATCGGCAAGGCCGGCAGAAGGTCATGATACGCTATATCTGGCTTTTATGACGGGAGATGCGGATAAATCATTGATAAGGCAGGTCAATATGGCAGATCATCAGGCACAGATATCATTTCAGACCGAAGAACTGCCAGCAGGATTAATTCAGATAGCACTTTTCAGTAATGATTCAATGCTTTGCACCAGACTTTGGTATCGTAAAAGCAAACGACAGCCTTTAAAGGCAGAGTCATTTATCCAGGGTACTGCAAAAACCCGTGAGATGGTTGACGCTTCAGTTGATTTTCCTGCATATGCCGGCAATGATAAGATACTGGCTGTTTCAGTCACTGAATATAATGCTGTCACTGACAGCCTGCTGTATAACGAAGCTGATCATTACAGGTATTTCGACCTTTATTCAGCCCTTTTCCAACCACACAGGCTGCCATTGTTTGATACAACAACATCAGCAGATTATATCAATGATTGCCTCATGGCTGTGCCCGTCACACTGGCTATGCATAAGATATTATACAGTGATAACGGTAGCCGGGGCACGAAAGAGAGGCAGGGGCTGGTATACACAGGCCGGGTAGTCGATTCTTCAACAAAATTGCCGGTGAGTAATGCCATGTGCATACTATCATATCCTGACGCGGTGGCTCATATAAGTTACAGTCAGACAGATGAAACGGGAAGGTTTTTCTTCACACTTAATGATAAGCATTACAACAGGCAGTTATATATTACTGTACTGGGTTTCCCGCAAAGTACCAGTCCGGTCAGCATCATAGCGGATGATCCGTTTGATTTGTCTGTTGCCGGTTTTAATGTTATGCCGCTGGATCATCAGTCTTTTGAGCCTGTAATCAGTAAGCATAAGAATGTTGCTATGGCCTACAGGGTTTTTTACAGCGACAGGGGTCAGGCCACACCTGCACTTTTGAACCATTATGCTGTTTACGAAAAGGATTTTTATGGCAGTCCTGATTTTACCTTAATACCGGCAGAATATGAACCGCTGCCTGATATCTTCGAGATACGGAAGAATCTGATACCGCCGCTGAAAATAAAAATAGATGATGATTATTGCCCGATGTTCGTATTTGATGATTATGTGCATCTTTTTCCCGACAAGCAGGCATTTGTAATGCTTAACAGTATTCCGTATCCGTCTTTGAAAAATATACTCGGACTGAATTCCGACCTGATCCGAAAGATCGACATAAAATATGGAAGACATTATTATGATCATTTTCTGATGTATGGTATTGTATCGATAAGTACAACAAAACCTGTGATTATCGAGCCTTATTTCAGTACCCATATTGCAACTGTCAGGATTGAGGCTGAACTTGCCGGGACGCGGTCGACACCCCTGATCAGTGAAGGAACAATGCCTGATGTAAGGCACTCGCTCTATTGGGAAACGGTTTCAGCAGACATTGATGATGCTGAAAATTTTCAATTCAGAACTTCTGATATCAAAGGAAAATACCAGCTCAGGGTGTTTTCTGTCGCACGCGACGGATCGTTGCATTGTACAGGCAAAATGATTACTGTTCAATAAAACTAACTATCCCATGAAAAGAGTAACGTCAGTCATATTTGGAAGACCTGCAAATTTTCAGGTATTGATGCTGTTTTTTGTTCTGCAGTCTCAGTTATTCGCCCAGACTGATGACTTTGCCTATGGCGGGAGATCACCGGAGATCAGGTTGGGTTCGCATTTACTGTGTGTTCCGTACCGGGATCTGAATCCTTTTGAGGGCTTGCCTGGTGAGGTAAACATTTGGGGATGGGGGACAGTATATCTGCAAACAGGTGATTCCCTTCCCGGACGATACCTGTTATATAATGCACTGGGCAGTAACCTGCTTTGGATTCAACGTAAAGGAGTATCAAGTCTGCTGGTCGATAAAACCACTGTCAGAGGTTTTTCCATACGATCAGAGAAAGATAACCGGTTGTTGCATTATGAGTATTTTCCTGTTGCGGAGTGGTATTATTCAGAAGGGGAAGGCGCTTTTTTTGAAGTGCTGGTTAAAGATACCGTGTCGCTTTACGGATTAAGCACCATTGAAAAATTCCCCATGTCAGAGAATCTGAAAGAGCATACATACTATTTCATAGGTGATAATGAGCTTCGCAGAATATTGCCAAACCGCAGGAGTTTATGCAGCGCTCTCATTCATACAAAAGAATTCAAAAAACACCTGAAGAGTATTCATTTACGGGCTAATAAGCGGGACCGGCTCATAAAGGCTGTTGAGGAATACAACCGGTTCAGTCCCTGAGACAGGCAAGTTTTCTATCATTCATATTAGCGTATTTAATATCGTTTTACTTCAACCGGGGGGAAATAATCTTCGTATACCGGACTGTTAATCATAAAATAATACCTACCTTTGGCGCTAATTTCTATAGATTTATAACTGGGCGCCTTATGGCGGGCCGTTGTGCTTCCCGATCCGTTTACGACCTCCTTTTTTAAATCTGAATTCTAAACAACCAGATAATTTAAACAGGAGCAGTCACATGAAGATATACATCGGGAACCTGGATGAGAAGATACAGGATGTTCATCTTAAGGAGGCTTTTCAGGACTTCGGCACTGTTGCAAGAGCCAGGGTCATCAAAGATCATCTTACAGGGAAATCAAAAGGTTTTGGCTTTGTTGAAATGCCTGACCAGAATGAAGCTATGAAGGTTATCAGAGATGTAAATGGTGCAACATGGGAAGGGAAGGTTATTAAAGTAAAAAAAGCCTTCAAATGAGGCAATTAAAAATACTGAAACAAATAACCAACCGGGAAAATGATTCCATTAGTCGTTATTTCAGGGAAATAAGCAAATATGAACTGATATCGGCCGAAGAGGAAGTTGAGTTAACCACCCGGATAAGGGATGGTGATATGCAGGCCATGGAAAAACTGGTTACTGCCAATTTACGGTTCGTGGTATCTGTGGCCAAGCAATATCAATACAAAGGATTGTCACTGCAGGATTTGATTAATGAAGGCAATGTGGGTCTTGTAAAGGCAGCATACCGTTTTGACCTGACACGGGGATTCAAATTTATTTCCTATGCAGTCTGGTGGATAAGGCAGTCCATCATTCAGGCTATCGCTGAGCAAACCAGAATCGTCAGGCTTCCTTTGAACAAAGTGGCTTCAATCAACAAAATAGCAAAGGCTATTCCAAAGCTTGAGCAGGAATTTCAGAGAGAACCGACCGATGATGAAATTGCACAATTAGCCCAGATTACCGAGCAGGAAGTTTTCAACACGCGTAAGATCAGAAGAACACAACTTTCCTTTGACGCCCCCTTATCATCTGACGGAGAGGATGACTTTAACCTGTATGATGTGGTGGGATCGACCAGTATACCTCAGCCGGATGAGTCTTTACTGGTGGCATCATTGCGTCAGGAGATTGACAATGCCCTTTTCAAGCTTACTGAAAGAGAAGCGTATATTATAAAAATGTTTTACGGACTTAACAGTGAGCCTTCACATTCGTTATCAGAGATATCTCATAATCTGGGTATTACTACAGAAAGGGTGCGCCAGTTAAGACAAATCGGTATCGACAAACTAAAAAGGGCTATTAACCGCAATGCCTGGTGATGCGCGTTTCCTCACCTGTTAAACAGGTTTCATTAACCTGAAGCTCCAGTACTCATATTTTCCGTTACGAAAAGAATCGTATCTTTCTGTTCCCTTTGTTCCTGCAAACGCAAGAAAAGACTTTTTGAGAAATCCGGGTATTTTCTCATTCACAAGCTTTTCTCTTCGTTGACTGTCTTTAGAAAGCGCTTCCACAACGTTTGCTGTAATGTTTTGTTCACCGGTGATTTCGAAACCACATTCCTTTAGTTTTGACTGCATTTCAACCACTTCTCCATGGTGCATCATGTCAGCAAATAAAAAATATCCACCCGGTCGCAATACCCTGAAAACTTCAAGGAAAAAGGCAGTGAGGCTGCCATAACACCGGGCTGATTCAACATTAAAAACAATATCAAATGATTTGTCCTGAAAAGGTTGTCTTTCTGCAATGCCCCTTACAAAGTTTAAACCGGGTATGTTGTAGTACAGGTTGCAGAAATCAATGACGCTGCCTGATATATCGAGTCCCGTATAGGTCTTTGGCTTATAATATCTTACAATGTAAGATGCGCCTCCCCCCCTGCCTGAGCCTACTTCCAGTATGTGTTTGTTCTCAACGGAAGTCTTTCTGGCTAAATGATCATAAAGCTGAATACAATATCGGTTGCTTTCATCTTCAATATTTAATGATACGGGTTTTGCATCATCAACGTAATCATACCCGTAATTCATAAAATTTGCAGTAATGTCTTTATCAAACCGGATCATTAATTTATGCCACAGCTGCCACATTGGCCTTCTGACAACATGAGGAAATTCACAATACATATCTACAAATACATTCATATAAATATTTATTTTTGGTTTATGTAAGATCTTTGAAGATTTTTCTGAAATGATATCCGTATATACTGTAAGATATGGCGAGAGCGAAAGTCTCGGGTTTATTGAATAAACTCCAGAACAACAGTTTCCAGTAATATCTCCTGTTCTTTTTCAGTATCCCGATGATAAAAACTGATTTCAGAAATGCAATAAATTCAGCAAAGGAAATCTTCCGCTGGAATTTAAATGGCGGATCATAGTATTTCAGGAAGGTTACAATACGATGGTAATATGATTTGCTTGAGTATATGCCCTTTAATATTTTCTGGTATCCGTCTTTTAATTCCTGCATATCCATTTTTGGAATGAAATTCATGGAATAATCCGTGTTGTTACCGGAACTGTCAGCAATAATACGCCCTTCTTTTTTCAGCCGTTCATACAACTGTGTTTTCCTGGGAGCGTTGAGTAATCCGACCATGGCTGAAATGATACCGCTTTTCTGGATAAAATCAATCTGCTGCTGAAATATGGATGGCTTATCATTGTCAAATCCAACAATGAAACCCGCCATTACTTCCATACCTGCTGACTGTATCTTTTTAACACAAGCGATAAGATCACGTTTCTTATTCTGAATTTTGTTGCACTCTGCCAGACTTTCCTCTTCCGGAGTTTCAATGCCAATAAACACTTTTGCAAATCCTGCTTTTACCATCATGGCCATGAGTTCATCATCATCAGATAAGTTAATAGATGCCTCGGTTGTGAAAATAAAAGGATTTTTGTTCTTCTGCATCCATTGTATTAAGGCGGGAAGAAGATCATTTTTCAGTTTATGCTTATTACCAATAAAGTTATCATCCACAAAAAATACACTCCCTTTCCAATTAATATCCAGCATTTTATCAAGTTCTGATAAGATCTGTCGGGTTGTTTTTGTTCGCACCTTGTGCCCAAAGAGTGCCGTAATGTCACAAAATTCGCAATTGAAAGGACAACCTCTTGAATATTGAATACTTAATGAAGCATATTTTGAATGACGGATAAGTGAATAATCCGGTACAGGTGTTGTACTCATGTCGGCAAATGAAGATGTATTATAAATCTTTCCGGGGCAGCCTTTTTCAAGATCGGAAATAAATTCCGGCAGGGTAACTTCGGCTTCATGCAGCACCAGATGGTCAACCATATCAAATTTTTCGGGTTCTTCCGTAAATAAAGGTCCCCCTGCGACAATCTTTT
This sequence comes from Bacteroidales bacterium, assembly GCA_016934055.1. GTDB lineage: Bacteria > Bacteroidota > Bacteroidia > Bacteroidales > UBA10428 > UBA5072. Next base: position 53,815 of record JAFGTR010000032.1, read on the forward strand.
TTTTATGCACTTTGCATAAGGCAATAACCTCATTGACAGATTTAATCTGTATGGTCATGGCGCTTATAAAAATGTAATCAGCCCATTTAATATCCTTTTTACTGAGAGATGATATATTCAGATCAGTAAGTTTTTTGTTCCAGCTGGCAGGCAATAAAGCAGCAACGGTAACAAGTCCGAGTGGCGGGAATGCCGCTTTCTTGGATACAAATTTCAGAGCATGCTTAAAACTCCAGTAAGTTTCAGGATATTTTGGATGTACTAATAATATATTCATAACTGCAGTAATGTAATTTTTATCAGGATAATTTTCTGCAAATGTAATACAGTGTGGATCAGTATTAGAAAATATGGGATTAACAGTTCCAAAATGGGACTATCCGCATATTTTGACGGGGAATGTCATTGGCCAGGGGTAAATCGCATTTACCCATTATTGCTTACTGATGGCTTCTTTAACGAGCAGTATGTATTGCCTTGATACCGGTATTTCTTTGTCATAACCTTTAATAACAATCTTCTGTCCTGTATAATTATGGACTATCTTATCGATCAAATGTTTATTGACAATACAGGTACGGTGACAGCGGATAAAATCCGGGTTCAGGCTGAGCATTTCCTCAGCATTTCTGAGTGTGTTCCGGATGAGCCGCTTTTTAAACTGTTCATGCTCTTTATAAACAATTTCGATATAATTGTCAGCCGATCGGATAAATGCCAGATCAACAAGCGGAAGGTTCATTTTTTCAGATCTGTTTTCAGAGTATATTTCTATGTGTTTTGAATCAGTATCTTTTTCATATTTACTTATTGTTTTACTAAGCTTTGTAAGGCTTTCATGCAACAGGCTAACCTGATGTCTTAATGCGCGATACTTATCGTAAAATTGTAAGACAGCAACCGGTACAAAACAGATTATAATAATCTTAAACATAAGAAACATCGATAATTCAACAGATCCTACGTAACGAATGTAAAAGGCATAAGCAGCGGAAGAAATAATCCAGATTAGACCACTGATCAGATAAACCGGTTCATTTTCCCACTCACTGGTTTTAAAAAATCGGGGCCAGATATTTGGAAAGGCACTGTGAAAAAAAACCATAACCAGAAAAGTGATTGTCCCTAATCCGGCAATGAACAACAGCTTATTGTTAAATGCAAGATGGTTGAGTTCAAAGGGTTGAAAAAAAAGAATAAAGAGAAAAAGAGCCAGGCTGATACTGATGATGACTTTCAGATCATGTTTCAATTCATCATTAATAATGACCGGGTTTTTTGAAGGTTCTTTCATGCAACAGATTCTGATATAGCAATACCTTTATTACAAATGGGATATAATCATTGTTATGGACAAAGTTATTGATTTTAATATAATTAATGGATAGTTATTCCTTTAAATTCTTAGTAATCCTCTCCCGCATAATGACTGCTTCATTGTTTCTTATCCTCACGGCATAGACACCCGGCGCAAGATCGGACAAAGCGGCGTTGTTAAGCTGTATTTCCAGTTTTCCGTGTCCTGCCATAGTATATTCTGAAGCCAATACCTATCTGCCCGTCATGTCAAAAATCCCGACAGTATATGCTCCGGCATCAGCCGTCATCAAACCAATGTTTAACCTGTCTGAAAACCATTACCATGTGCATTATAAACCTTCATTGCACAGCCAATTATTTTCTTTGTTATATCAGAATACTTGTATTCTTCCATTTAACAAATATATCAAAGTCTTTCAAAAACATCAGTGTTTATCTGCGGTTCAGACTTCCCCACTTCAATCTCAAACTGTTGCTTACCACGCTTACACTGCTCAGGGCCATGGCAGCACCTGCTATCATCGGGTTCAGCAGGAATCCGGTTATGGGATATAAAAGGCCTGCTGCAATGGGAATACCAATAATATTATAAATGAACGCCCAGAAAAGGTTTTGTCTTATTATCTTCACTGTTTTCCGGCTTAGCTTAATGGCATCCGGAATTATTGTCAGATCGTTGCTTATGATTGTCATTCCGGCTGCATCAATGGCAATGTCTGAACCTTTACCCATGGCAATACTCACATCAGCAGTCGCCAGGGCATGGCTGTCGTTTATGCCGTCGCCCACCATACCGACTGCCTTTCCCTCTTTTTGCAGGGAGCTTATGAAAGCAGCCTTATCCGCAGGCAACATTTCAGCCCTGAATGCTGCCAGTCCTGTTTTTTTTGCTACAGCAACGGCTGTCTGACTGTTGTCACCGGTGAGCATGATAACTTCCAGTCCCATTTGTTTAAGCTCTTCAATGGCGTTTACAGAACTCTTTTTGATTTTGTCGGCAACGGATAATACAGCCAGGACTTCATACTGATTGGCGAAATAAATAACCGTGAAGGCCTGTTCTTTCCATTGCCGGGTTTTTTCATTCAGTCCGTCATTGATAAAAATGTTATTTTCTTTCATCAGGGCTTCACTGCCGGCAAAATATTGTTTCTGTCTGTAAGTTGCAGTAATGCCCTTTCCGGTTATGCTTCTCACATTCTGCAAAGTAATAATCGAGGCCTTCGGTTTAAGGGCTCTGGTTACGGCTTCAGCCAAAGGGTGTTCCGATGCATTTTCCAGGCTGTACAGGATGCTTAAGTGTTCATCATTACTTTTATCCCTGAGCCATTCGATTTTTTCCACCGATGGCCTTCCTTCGGTGATGGTGCCGGTTTTGTCGAGTACAATGGTATTCAGATTACAGGTCTGTTCCAACGCTTCGGCATCTTTTATAAGGATGCTGTTCTCAGCGCCTTTGCCAATGCCCACCATGATGGCCGTCGGTGTGGCCAGTCCCAGTGCACAGGGACAGGCAATCACCAAAACGGTGACCATGGCCATCAGACCATGAACAATACCATTGTCTCCACCCAAAATCCACCAGGCAAAAAATACGGCAACAGAAATTAAAATAACCACGGGGACAAAAACAGCGGCGACTTTATCGGCAAGTTTCTGAACCGGGGCTTTGCTGCCCTGAGCTTCCTGCACACGCTTTATGATAGTGCTTAATAAGGTGTCAGCACCAACTTTTTGAGCTATAAACTGAAAGCTTCCTTTTTGATTGATGGTTCCGGCAAGCACATACGATCCTTTCTCCTTGAAAACAGGTACTGGCTCACCGCTGATCATGCTTTCATCAACATAACTGTTGCCCTCTGATATCATACCATCTACAGGTATTTTTTCTCCCGGCCTCACCAGTATGACATCATCAGGTTTAACACTTTCAACAGGTAATTCGTCAGCATGTCCGTCAGGGTGAATGATCGTTACTTTATTAGGCTGAAGTCCCATGAGTTTTTTAAGGGATGTGGAGGTGCTGGCTTTTGCCCGTTCTTCAAGAAGCCTTCCGGTTAATATGAAGGTGATCACGATCCCTGCGGCCTCATAATAGACATGAGCGCTCATATTATGGCGGAGCCAGAATTGCGGAAAAAGCGTATTGAAAATACTGAAGATGTAAGCAATTCCGGTACTCAGGGCCACCAGGGTGTCCATATTGGCATTGCAGTGCCTGGCCTGTTTCAATGCATTCATGAAGAAATCACGTCCCAGCCACAACACCACAGGTGTTGCAAGGGCCCACATGATGTAATTGGCATGGGGTATATCGGTAAACGCCATGCTAATGAAAAGGAGCGGGATGGCCAGTATGACCGCCAGGATAGTTCTGCGCTTTAATGACCTGAATTTTTTTTTTGCTTTTCTTCAAGTTCATCTTTAGCAGTTTTCGATTCATCGGTAATCATATCGTATCCGATTGACTGAACACGTTCTTTTAGTTGCTGGGGATGGACAACAGCAGGATTATATTCTACCTGTGCTGTTTGAGTGGCAAAATTAATGGTGGCTTTGCTCACACCGGGCTGATGGTTAAGGGTGGCTTCAACGCTCGCTGCGCATGAAGCACAACTCATGCCCGTTACTGGGAATTGTTTTTTAACAATTGTCAGATCATCACCTGTTTTGCTTATACCTGTTTGCATAACTTTGTTGTTTGATTCGCACCAGGCAAAGATCAAGTGTTTTTAAAAATAATATGTTACAGAATGATGGTTATGATTTATACTTTATTGAAAGGCTGTTTTAACGTGTCCAGAGGTTTCCTTTTGCCATCATGATTTTGCCTGAACCGGCTTGGTGTCTGACCAGTGACTTTTTTAAACTGACTGCTCAGGTAGGCAACGCTGCTGTATCCAAGCCTGTATGAAATTTCTGACAGCGAAAGCTCATTATAAACCAGCAACTCTTTTACTTTCTCAATCTTTTGCAGGATAAAAAACTGTTCTATTGTAATGCTTTCAACAGCTGAGAATAATTTTGAAAGAGTTGAATACTCTTTATGCATATAATCAGACAGGTAACTGACCAGGCTAAAATGTTCGTCAATCGCTTCTTCCCGGATTAATGCGATCAATCCTGTTTTAATGCGTTCAATGATTATTTTCCGGGCGTCATCCAGTATTTCAAATCCCAATGCCTTTAATGAGGCATCAAGTTGCGTCATTTGCCCCGGGGTGGGCGGTCTGTCTGTTTCAACGAAACCGAGTTCAACACGCACCGGTTTTATTCCCAGCTTTTCAAATTCTTGTCGCACAACCATTATACAACGATTGCACACCATATTTTTAACAGCGATTCTCATATCATATTCAAATATGTTAAAAATTTATTCAGCGTTATATAAAGAGTAAAACAAATCATGAGCCAAACATAGAATTACTTTACAGATAACAAAGAAACCCATTGAAAGGATCACATCAGAACGGCGTATTATAATATATTATCATTTAAAAGGATAAAGAGAAAGCAATCGATTTAATTTCACCGCCGAAGGTTACTGTTCTCTTTCTCTTTTTGGCTATAAATAACAAAAAGCCTGTATGAGTTACCCTGGCAGAGTGCAGCAGGCTAATTCCTAAAAATCCCCGTCCTGTTCATGAATTGTTTTTGCCCCTCTGTCTTGCGGATGGTGAGTGTGCCCGTTATTTCAGGCCCTTCTTTCAGGGTCTTTTCACTGATGCGGACTGTTTCCCTTGGTCCTCTGTCTTTGTTGAGGTTCCACATGTATTCGCCTTCTGCATCCATATATATTCTTTTCATGGTCAGGATGAGTTCATCACCAACGATTTCTCCTACCAGGTAATCTTCAGTGTTTACAATTTTTCTGCCCCAGGATGAGCCGTGAACGATTTGCCAGATACCGTCTGATTCCAGCACGGTAACGTCGTGAAACTCTCCGGCAAGGTAAATATCAACATCATATTCCTTCATGGTTTTATAAAATGCGCTCTCTTTCCCATTATTCAGCATCAGCCGGCTGGATGACCGTGATTTGACCTCTCCCCAAACCGGAACATGGCCCTGGACAATTTTAAATGTTGCATCCCTGTTGGCATTTAATACTTCGGTAAACCATTTCAGTTGTTCTCCGGTTACGTCAACATGCAAAGAGTCGTCAATAACCTCAAAGGTCTCAACCGTAATCATCAGCAGATTATCCCGGCGAACATAATAGGCAAGTCCTTTTTTATTTTCAGGGCCGTTTCCGGGCATGTCAAGCTGTTCACTGTATACTTTCTCAAGCGCTGGTATTAGTTTTACCTTTTCAGGTGGCCAGGGGTCGTCTCCCAGTTCGTGGTCTCCTACTGCAGTATAGTATTTCAATCCATGCTCCTGCATTCGCCTTACCCAGCCTGAATAATATATTGTACCCATGTGCTCAACGCATTGAGGACTGTTCCACCAGTGTCCGTTAACAAGGTCGCCGGCAATCATTACAAAGGCTGGCTCTTCCGCCTTTACATGGTCAAGGAAATAATGAATGGCCGTATCATAGCCCGGCCATGGATGAGGTATGTCGAAGTTGAAAAAGTCAGGAAAGCTGACAAATTTCAGCGTCTTCTTTTCAGACTTCTCCGGTTG
>JAFGTR010000175.1 GCA_016934055.1 Bacteroidales bacterium
GAGGCAGGATTGACTTTAAAACACCATCGTTTACTTAACGACTGTGTCAATCCAGGCCTGAGCTGTTTCGTATGAATCGAAATACCGGATCATATTCAGATTTGATTCTTTTTCAAATTTCTTCACGGACATTTCGGCAAAAATATTCTTGGGCATTATGAAGGCCATAGCCTTGATATTCCCGAAGGCAACTTTTGGCATTCTTGATGCCGCAAATTCAATATCTTCACCTTTAACCACAGATTGTTCCCGGGTGTCTGAAATCAATGATTTCACAAGGTTTGCCCTGGCAAATTCCGTTGTCTTCATAATCGCCGTTCTGAAAACATCCGATGAGGAAAAACCTTTCCATTTCTGGATAATCTGACACTTTTCCTTGTCATACTCAATGGTAACAGTGGGTGACTTGTATACGATCATATGCATAAAGTTTATAAGGATAAAAAAATTGGTTCCATGCGATATCTTCCCTGGAGGTATGCCTTCCAGATCATTAAAAAACTTTTCAGCCAAAGGCATAAAAATAATAATTTTTTCAGATCATGGAAAAACAAAGCATTATTCTATCAGTTTCGTAATTTTTTCAACAACCGAATTGAGAAAACCGGAATTTACAGTTGTATTTTTTGAAATAATCAAGCTTTCGCTTAACAGGAATATCTTATGAAGCCTTATACAGCTTTTTAAAGGCAGTTCTTTGCCATTAACGAAATCGCTTTTATTTATCGGAAGTGAAAGGCTGTCGTTACGTATCTTTGAAGTAATTTGAACCATCAGGTAATCACCGGTATTGTTTACCGTATCGTTGGAAATTATAAGGGCTGGCCTTTTCTTTGTGATGGATAGATCAGAAAACGGAAAACCGATAATTACAATGTCGCCTTTTTTGTACTTCATGCTTTATAGAACTTCATCCCACCTGCTATCTTCATCAGACAGCCAATCTTCGGCCAGGCTTTTTTCCGATAAAAGCATTGTCTCGTAGAGGCTATCTTCTTCGGATACTTCTTCTGTGGTTTTTGACTTTTTTTCTTTTATCTGGATATCAGCAAACTTGCTCTTAATATGGTTAATAAAAGCAAGGTATTTATTATCCGGTATGTTTAAAACTACTTGTTTCATAATCCAATATTTTAAGGCGCAAGTCCTTGTGTTTTAAATCTCGTATATCCATGCATCCAAAATAAACGAATCTCTTAAGTTTTTCTATGTGTTCAGTTTGAAACGATCCGTTTTCTTTCCGAAGCATGTATATATCTACCAAAAAACCTTAATTTCTATCCTTGAGAAATTGGTCTTCTTCCTTTTTGTTACAAGGCAAATAACAAGCAAATATAAGAACCTTCTGCGATAAAATAAAACAGTAAGAGTTTATGTGTATTTGATAGATGAAATCAAATGTGAATGAACTACTACTGCAATAAGTTTATCCTGATTCACAGGGAGTAAATTGCGGCAGTTGGGTGTACAGACGGTTGAAATTCTGAAACAAGTTCAGGATGACCTGCTGCAACCGAAATGTCATACCGAACTTGTTTCGGCATCCCCAATAATCCTAAAATCCTATTAATCCTGAAAATCCTGGTTCAGACATCCTCGTTCAGACAACAGCAACAAATCATTACTTTTGCCGTAAACATAATATGATTTAAAAACAAGGGGGGATTGTGAATTACAACAGGATCAGAGGAATTGTCTTCGCAGCTTTCATTTCAGGACTTTCCATCACGCTTCATGCGCAAATCAATTTTCCATTCAATTCAGCATACAAATACCTTAAGGGCAGCCAGGCCGCTGCGCTGGCGGACAACTGGATGAGTGCCGACTTTGTCGATACCGCGTGGAACACGGGGGCAGCTCCTTTCCGTTATGGAGACGGAACCGGAGGCACCGAGCTTGACGACATGGCCAACCAGTATTCCACGCTGTATCTGCGCACCAAATTTACAGCGGTCAGCACAGCCTTTCTCAAAACTATCAGCTTCACCGTAGATTATGACGACGGTTTCATCCTCTGGGTGAACGGGAAGGAAGTTTTCAGCAGAACAGCCCCTGCAGATCCGGCATACAATGCTTTTGCCACCGAAAACCATGAATCGGGGACGGCTGTCACCATCCCTGTTGATTCAGCTGACGTTGACCTGATCGACGGCGATAACATGCTGTCCATCCAGGGCTTTAATGTCTCACTTACCAGCAGCGACTTCTGTTTCGATCTGCAGATAACCGCCACTCCCTCATTGCCGGAAGCCAGTGATTCCCTCAGGGTAGACTTCAGTCAGAAAGCAGGCTTTTATGATGCACCTTTTGACCTTGTCCTTACCTCACCCGATACCTCTTTGAATATCCTGTATACCATCGATGGCAGCAATCCGCAGAACTCGATCACTGCCATAATGACGGGTGATACTGCCACCCTGCTTATCGATCCGGCCGACACAACAGGCAGGGCTTCCACCCCGGCCTATATGGTGCGGGCATCGCTGACAAAGCCAGGATTCCTGCCCACCAAACCGGTAACGCAAACTTATATCTTCATCGACAAGGTAAAAACACAGCAGCACCCCGGAGGATCATGGCCCGCTGCAACGGTCAACAACCAGGTGATCGACCTGGCCATGGATCCCAAAGTGGTGAATGATGCACAATATACCGACCTGATCGACGATGCCCTGCTGGAAATTCCTTCCATATCCATTGTTACCGATATGGAAAACCTGTTCGATCCTGCCTCCGGAATCTATGTGAATGCCGGGGGACGCGGACTCGACTGGGAAAAGTTTACCTCTGTCGAGTTAATCTATCCGGACGGTTCTGACGGTTTCCAGATCAACGCCGGTTTACGCATAAGGGGGGGCTACAGCCGCGACGGCTCCTATCCGAAACATGCATTCCGTTTCTTCTTCAGGAGTGAGTACGGTGTTCCAAAGCTTTACTATCCCCTGTTCGGCGATGAAGGGGTGAGCGAGTTTGATAAGATGGACCTGCGCTGCGCGCAAAACTATTCCTGGGCGAACTGGGGCGGCGAACACAACACGCTGGTGCGCGATATCTTCTCCCGCGATACGCAGCGCGATATGCATCAACCCTATACCCGGGGCCGGTATTACCATTTGTATTTAAATGGTATGTACTGGGGAATATATCAGACTGAAGAACGTGCCGAAGCCAGGTATGCTTCTGATTATTTTGAAGGTTCACGGGATGACTTCGATGTCATCAAGACAACAGCCATCAGCTTGCCTTACAGAATCGAAGCGCCTGACGGCAACAACGCTTCGTGGATGCAGATCTATAGCATGTGTCAGACCGGCTTTGCCGATAACCAGGCCTATTTCAAATTGCTGGGGAAAGACAGCAATGGCCGCGCCCTGCCGGGAGGAAATGCATATGTTGACATCGATAACTTCATTGACTATATGCTCGTGATCTTCTATACCGGTAATTTCGATGCGCCTGTTTCAGCTTTCAACAATAACGCTATGCCCAATAATTTCTATGCCATCGACAACCGCAACGAAAAAACGCCGGGCTTCGTATTCCTCTGCCACGATTCCGAGCACTCGATGATGGTTGATCCTGTCAGTCCGGGCATCGGCATCAACGAAAACAGGGTGACCATCAGCAACATGACCGTAACCAGCTTTTCACAATTCCATCCGCAGTGGCTCCATTCAAAGCTGGCTGTGAACAAAGAGTACCAGGCACGTTTCGCCGACCGTGCTGCCCTGCATATGACAGGGCAAGGCGCCCTGACCCCCGGGGTCGCCCTGGAGCGCTTCAACAAACGGGCCAGTGAAATCGATACGGCCATTATTGCAGAATCAGCCCGCTGGGGTGACACCAGGACTTCAACACCATACACAAAGGATAATGCCTGGCTGCCTGAAATCAATAAGATACGCTCCGGCTTTTTCCCTGTACGCACCAACATTGTGCTTAACCAGTTGAAAGTAGCCAAATTATACAGCTGGCTTAATCCTCCGACTGTAAGCCATGAAGAATCAGAACTTACACTTGGTCAGTACCGGCTCACTAACCCAATGGAGATCACCATGAAGAATCCCAACACCACCGGAGAACTCTACTATACGATGGACGGATCAGATCCGCGCCTTGCGGGAGGATCGTTATCAGGCGCTGCAACGCGGGCAGGCGGAACAACGACATTGACCATAACCGCGTCAGCTGTGCTGAAAGCAAGAATATACCGCGAAGACGGCACCTGGAGCCCCTTAAAGCATATTGATTTTTATGCTTCGGGAGATGATCTGTCCATGCTTAAAGTAACAGAATTAAACTACCATCCCCGTGATGTAATTAACGGGACTGATACCACGGAAGGCAAATCATTTGAATTCATCGAGTTTAAAAATACGGACAGCACCGGGGCATTGAATGTATCGGGACTGGTAATCGATTCGGCCGTATATTACCGGTTCCCCGAAAGCGCCATCCTGGCTCCCGGCCAGTTCTGGGTAATTGCCACCAGGCCGACTTATTTCTATGAAATGTACGGGAAAGTACCTTCCGGCAATTGCGAGAATTTCTTTGACAATGCCGGCGAGTATGTTCTGCTGACTGATTCAGCCGGTCAGGAGATATTGTCGTTTACCTACGACGATCATCTGCCCTGGCCTGAAGAAGCTGACGGCGACGGATATACGCTTACATCGGTTGAACGCAACCCAACCGGTGACCCGGACTATTTCGGCTACTGGACGATATCCACAACCCTGAACGGGTCGCCTTTCTCTGACGATTATCAGTATTCAGCAATTGATATTACAGAACTTGCGCTGAATCATGACTTTCTGGTTTATCCGAATCCGAGCTCCGGTATGGTCATGATCAGGGTGAATACGGATAATGCGGTGACCGGAATTCAATACAGGGTTAAACTGTATACGTTGAACGGGACACTGGTTTATGAAAGCATAATCGCTGATATGGCCATGATAAACCTAAATCGACTGGGAATACAGCCGGGCATGATCATCGTGAAACTGGAAAGCGACAAGGATATCCATACAGAGAAGCTGATATACCAGCCGTAGAGTGGATCTTTTTCTATTGCCAGTTTGAGAAAGCAAGAGATCAGACAAAATATCATTATCCACCCCCTGCACCCCCGCCAGCGGGGGACATCGCACTGCCAATCCTTAACTCTGGATAGGAAACTTATTTCTTTTCCTGCATATTAAAAGCTCTATATTTATAGATTTGCCTAAAGGTTGGAAATAGAGATGTCCCCCGCTGGCGGGGGTGCAGGGGTGGACTTAAAAAGCAAATCACCAAATCACCAAATCACCAAATCACCAAATCACTCAATCACCAAATCACTCAATCACCAAATCACCAAATCTTCAGATCACCAAATCTTCAGATCACCAAATCACCAAATCACCAAATCACCAAATCACTCAATCACTCAATCACCAAATCACTCAATCACCAAATAAAAAGGAGGGACATCGCTATCCCCCCTTTGTATAACAATTATTAACCAATCTTTCGTTTTCTAGTAACCCGGGTTTTGCGGGAATGATTCCTTATCCTGCAAGGCGTCAATCTGTGCCTGCGGTATGGGCCTCAGGGTAAACTTGGCGCTGAAATTATCCCTGGCGGTCTGATTGCCGGCATATTGCTTGATACGGGCCACCATAGCATCAGTACCTAACCTCTTCAGGTCAAACCAGCGCATCTGTTCGCCGCAGAGCTCACGGGCCCGTTCATCCAGGAAATAGTCCATGGTGAGGTCACTGCCGCCGTTGATACCATAGGAAGCCAGCATGGCGGCGCCATCGCCGGTATAGGAACGTTTGTTGGCCAGCGGCACCAGGTAATTGGTGTAGGCATTGTCTGCCTGTCCGGCTCTCCACAATCCCTCGGCAGCAATCAGGTACATTTCGGAGATCCGCATGACCATGGCATCGCGGATACCGTTCATAGAACCGGCATCGGTAGCTGCAGGGCGTGTATTATCATAAAACTTGTTCAATTCAAAGAACAGGTTCCGGTTGTAAGCTCCTTCATCATTAATTGTACCATCCTCGTTGAACATCCTTTTATAATCGAGGCACCAGAATCCACGTTCAGGGTTAAACCAGTAATTGGTTGCCAGGGTCCCGATCATGAGATTATCCGGGAAAGTCTCTTTGGTTAAAAATATGGAGGTATCACCAATCCCAAATAAGGGCTCACCGGCCAGCTCCTCATGGAATCCCTCAACAGGCCATACATACTTGGCTGTAAGTTCATTATTACAAAACCACGTGGTTTTAAATGACCCGTAAAACCTCTCATCAATATCTTCATGGAAGGCGTCGATAAGGTATTTGGTGGGGGAATACCTTCTGAACGGCCTGCCGTTTTCAATATCCCTGGTCATGCCCGGGAATACGTCATATTGCATGCCGAACATAAGGTGTCCGTGATGGCCTCCTTCCCTTTCATCCCAGGGTTTGTCGGCCGGACGCTGGAATTCCCGATATTCATCCCTGTCAACACCCATTATGGCGTAGGCTGAACGCGAGTAGTTGATGGCCCAGATGCTTTCTGTATTCTTTTCATCGTTGGCAATATCCCATACATCAGCATAATCATCATAGAGCTGAAATTTACCGCTGTTAATCACGGCAGCCGCATCTTCTGCTGCTGCAGCGTAGAGGGCCGCGTCGTTGGTATAGCTGGCCCGGGTAAGGCGCATCCTGGCCCGAAAGCCCTGGGCGGCCAGTTTGGTGATCCTGCCGTAATCTGTGTCCTCGGTATTGGCATCGTCAGTCAGGTTGGCAACGGCAAAATCGAGATCTTCAAGAATCAGCGTATAGAAATCATCAACAGATGACCGGGAGGCTGTCTTGACAACCCCTTTGATCGGTTCTTTCCGGAGTTCCACTCCGCCCCAGGTCTCAACCAAAAGCCAGTTGTAAAGCGCTCTTAAAAATCTCACCTCACTAAGACGTGTTTTTGTCCTTTCTTCATCAAAAGGTGTCCTGTCGGGATCTGATAACACATCAATGGCATCATTGCAGGCATTGATACCCTTGTAATACTCAACCCAAAGCACAACCAGCCTTGAATTGGTGGGGTTGAAATCGGTGGTGTAGGTATACTGGTATTGCTGCGGATGCTGCTGTCCGTAATCATAGATATCCGTACCCGGTACGCTGAAATCAAAACCTTCTTCCTTGCCGTACCAGATCTTTGCGGTAGTATAACTGGCTGCCACCAGGCCTTCCATACCATCAACAGTGGTATACCATGTCTCCGTCGCCACACCTCCTTTGTATTCTTCCTCCAGGAATTCCTCACAGGAGACGAAGGCGACCATCAGAATTAAAAAGAATATTTTATAGGCTTTCATAATCATTGTATTGAATTGTTTATTGAATTAAATTAAAAGGTAACATTAGCCCCGACGATCAGCATCTTGGGTGAAGGGAAACCAGTACCGCCGCCGCCTTCGGGATCATACCGGCCCTGGGTAAAATATTTGCCGAAGCAGAGATAATTCTTGGCTGAAACATAAATGCGGAATGAGGACATGGCCGCTTTTGATGAAATGCTGGCCGGCAGGGTATAACCAAGTGTTATGTCCTTAACTTTAACAAAGGTCCCGTCTGTGTAACGCAGTGTTGTAGCTTCACTCCAGCCGCTGCGGGTTTGCCCGGGATTTACCCTGGGATATTCATTGGTTGGATTGTTGGGCGTCCAGTAATCCCTTTCCATTGAGTTTTCACGGCAGTCGGGGCTCCACATGCCTATCACACCGTCGCTTACCATGTGGCCTACGCGGGCAAAGATGAAGAAAGAGAAATCAAGGTTTTTGTAAGTCATGGTGGAATTCAACCCGCCTGTCCATTTTGGTCTTGGTGTACCCAGAACCACCCGGTCGTCGTCATTGATGACACTGTCATACACCACATCACGAAGCTTTATGTCGCCAGGATCACTGCCGTACATGGCAGCCTCTTCTTCTTCTTCAGTCTGCCATATGCCTATTTTTTCCCAGTCGTAATACACACTAATCGGTTCTCCGACAAACCAGCCGTTGCCGACATCCTGGGTCACACCACCGGCCAGGGCCGTGATCTCTTCGGTGCTCCTGGAGAAGGTGATATTTGTAGTCCATTTGAACTGCGGTGTGCTGATATTCACAGAATTCAGAGTGATTTCAATACCGCTGCCCTTGGTTTCACCAATATTTTCAAGCACTGTGGTAACTGCTGAAGTAGGTGGCAGGGATACTTCCTGTAAAATATCGTAAGTATGCACTTTGTATAACTCAACAGTACCTGAAATCCTGTTCCGCAAAAACCCGAAATCCAAACCAATGTTGCCTGCACTTGAGGACTCCCAGCGGGGCAAGGTAGAGAGCTGTCCGGTACGGTATGCACCAGTAACAAGCTGTTCATCCGTGCCAAACTCATAATACAACTGGTAGGTTGTGGTTGAACCCAGTGACTGGTATGGCGAGACAGATGAGTTGCCGGTCTGGCCATAACCCAACCTGAGTTTTAACATAGAGACAGGTTCAATATTTTTCATGAAGTCTTCTTCACTGATCTTCCAGGCTATTGATGCGGAGGGGAAGAAATCCCATTTGTCGACCAACTGTGAAGCGCCGTCATAACGACCGGTAACCGTAGCCAGGTATCTGCCTTTGTAACTGTAATGCAAACGTCCGATATACGACTGCATTGTTGCTTTAGAATAGGGCAGGTCATCTTCTGTAATGCTCAGGTAAGCCGGATCACCCGACCTTATGGCAAACCATTTGAATTCTGAAAGCATGAGGGCCTGGCCATACTGATAATACCGTTCGGTAAGGCCATACCGGGTTTCTGTTGCGGCAGTTGCAACAACATGATGATCATTGAACATCTTATCATAGGTCAGGATGTTGGTCCATGTCCATCTGTAACCGTTGCTGGCGCTAAGACTGGCTGTGGCCAACCGGTCAAGGCCTTCGTAATCACCGCTGTAATCGCCTGTACGCACGAAATCAAGATTGACGTTGAATGATGACCTGAAAGTCAGACCCGGAAGCAAATTCACCTGGCCATAAAAGGAAGAGAATACCCCGGTGTTGGTTGTTTCCGTATCATTGTAATCCGGATCCTGGTCGATCAGCATATTGGAGAAAGGAACACGGCTGTTGGGGACCGTGATAATATTGCCGGCTGAATCGTAAGGGGCAACAAGAGGATTGAAGTTATAATTAAGGCCCTGCCCACGGTTCAGCATGCTGTAGGAAATAAAATTTGAATTGCCGATCTCAAACAGTTTGCCGATCTTTGTGTCGATATTTGATTTCAGTGAATACCTTTTGTAAAAATCATTGGGGATGAAGTTGTCTTCAACGAAGTGATTGACAGACACTGAATAAGCTGTGTTTTCAGTACCACCGGTAATAGAAAGATAATAATCCTGCTGGCTCCCGTGATCCTTCATCTGTTCACCAACCCAGTCAGTATTCGTGCCATTCTCATAACCTTCAAGCTCTTCGGGATAAAGCAGGGATTCAATGGGCACCTGTGAGTCAGCCGAGTCCCAGTAAGCCGGATGACTTGTTCTGTAGAGATCGCGGATCATCTGCAGGAAATAGTCCCTGTCACCCATGGGCAGTTTTCCCAGCGGGGTGGTATAACCGTAATAGGTGTTGAAGGATACCACAGGTTTACCCAGGGTTCCCTTCTTGGTGGTGATCAGCACGATGCCGTTGGCACCCCTTGAACCGTAAATAGCAGTGGATGAAGCATCCTTGAGGACTTCCATTGAGGCGATATCGTTGGGATTGATATCGATGTTACTGCCGTAATCCACCCCGTCGACAATGTAAAGGGGAGCGTTTGAAGCAGAGAACGAACGGGCGCCGCGGATGAGGATGCTGTATCCCGAACCTGCACGACCGTCACTGCGGGTCATATCCACACCGGCAACTTTCCCCTGCATGGCCTCAACGGCATTTGATGACTTGATGCTTTTAATATCTTCTTCGTCTATCGAAGAAACAGCGCCGGTAAGGTCACTCTTTTTCATGGTACCATACCCGATAACAACGACTTCATCGAGTTTTGCGAGATCGGGAGTCAGGACCACATTGATGGTTGTCTGGCCCTGCACATTAACGGCTTCCGAAAGGTATCCCATATAAGAAATAACCAGCACTGCATCAGATGCCGCTGCAATGGAATAATTCCCGTCTATATCAGTAACCGTGCCCTGGGTTGTGCCTTGTATGATAATATTGGCTCCGGGCAGCGGAGAACCATCACTGGCATCGGTGACCGTTCCCGTAATGTTTAGCTGCCCGAACAAGGTTACGGGCAAAAACAAAAACAGCATTGTAAAAATGCGGAAACATTCACCCTTTCTAAAATTAATCAGGTTTTTTTTCATAGTTAGCATTAAATTATATTAGGTTTCAAATTCACTTTTTCTTTATGATATTTTAAATCCTGTCATGCAATGTCCTGTGCAGCGGCAGCTCATCCTTTCAGAGCTGCATTTTTATACTAAGATATAAATTATTATGTCAATATGCTATACATAAAAGCCGATAAACCCTCGACGTACGACTTTGTATGATCACCCGAGATCTCTGTTTATCATATTTATGATCTCTCATGCTCTTATGCTTTTAAAGATCCTACCGGTTGAGTTCAATGGCTGCCATGATAAAAGGGCCAACGCCCTTGGTATCGTCATCCCGTTTCTGTTCATTTACATAGTATTCATAGCTGCCGTCACGATAAGGATTACCCCCCAGGCCTGCGGCAGCACAAATACCGGTCATGACCGGAAGGCCGTTATCGCCGGTTATAATGAAATTATCAATCAGCGCCTGAAACGATTCTTCTGCTATCTTTTGATATTTCACAGGCAGGTAGTCCATTTTGGCACCTTTGGCAAAAGCATAGGTGAACATCGACGAACAGGAAGCTTCAAGGTAATTGCCCTCCTGCCCTCCTTTATTCAATACCTGGTACCATAAACCCGTCTCAGGATCACGGACTCTCAACAAGGCCTCCGATGTGTTCACCAATATGGCAATGATGGAATCCCTTTTGGGATGATCATTGGGCAAATATCCCAATACATCAACAAGGGCCATCATATACCATCCCATGGCGCGGCCCCAGAATTCCTTTGACCTGCCGGTTTCAGGGTCACACCATGCCTGTTCTCTTGATTCGTCCCATGCATGATACAAAAGGCCCGTCTCCGGATCACAGGTCTTTTCATAGATGTGCATGATCTGAAAGGCTACAGTATCAAACCATGCAGGTTTATTAAACTCATTGGCATATTGTGCCAGAAAAGGCGATGACATATAGATGCCGTCGAGCCACATCTGGTAAGGATATTTTGCTTTGTGCCAGAAACCGCCTGACCGTGTTCTCGGTTGCTGCTCGAGTTGCCTGACTATAATATTTATGGCATTAAGGTATTTTTCCTCTCCTGTTCTTTTATACAGTGTAATCAATCCCTTGGCCGGATTTACATTATCGAGGTTGTAATCTTTTAGTTTATATTTTATTATTATGCTGTCCCTGATAAAATAATTGAGATAATCCTCATGGTATTTCGAATATATGGTGTCGATATAGCCCAGTTTATCAATGGCCTGTCCCAGCATGGCAACATCATACTGCCATTTATGTTTTCTGTCGTCGTTGCACCACATCAGACTGTCGCATCGCACCATGGCAGCATCGGCCATCTTAACAGACCATCTAACATCACCGTTCACCTTCGACTGCTTTGATTTTCCGCAGGAAACAAAAAGCAATAAAGCGAAAGAAACGATCATTAAAAGTATTCTCATAAGTTCAGCTTGTTACAGGTTAGGGTTCTATAATCGCGGAGTTAAAATTAGCAGCTTTACATTGCGGCATGGGTAGAGAAACTGTTTGAAAAGGGGGGGTAAATTGCCCATAAATTCATCATTTCTTTTTGTAACTTTACGGGCTAATTGCAACAGAGGCAGCGATGGTTTTTCACAAAAGCTCTCATTTACCATTGATCTGGCTGGCGGGTATTTTGTTGTTTCTGCAACCACAAAATGTTTCATCTGTTGAGATAGAACGTTTTGAACACCTCGATACCCGGCAGGGATTGTCGCAGAATAATGTACTGACAATGTTCTGCGATAATAAAGGGTATATGTGGTTTGGCACCATGGACGGGCTGAACCGCTATGACGGCTATACCTTCAGAGTATATAAAATAGAAGAAGGACGCAAAAATGCGTTAACCCATAACCGTGTCTCAGACATATGGGAAGATTCCCTCAAATTCATCTGGATCAAAACGTATGAGGGTTATTACCATTATTTCATCCCTGAGACAGAAGAATTTATCACCTTCCCTCATTATTACAGGTCATCTGAGGAAAAAAACAGTTTCATCCAATGTTTTCACCAGTCTTCAAAACATGAAATATGGCTGGGGTCAAGCAATTCAGGCGTGTATCTCTTACGGTATGATCCGGGAACCCGCCGTTACATAAGTTCTCAATTCCTGAGCCGCGGGCCCAGCAGCATCTCCAATAACGCTGTAAACTTTGTGATCAGTGATCCTTTTAGCAATATATGGATCGGCACAAACCAGGGATTAAACTATCTGTCAAAAAACGAATCGACCAAAGATCAGCCCTATTTTCAACATTTCTATGCCAGTTATCGTTTCACCTGTGCCGAAGTGATGGAACATTTCATAATTTTCGGAACCCGGGAGAATGGTATCCTTCTTTATGATTTCAAAAACAAACGGATTATCGATAACCCGCCCGATTTCAACATCTTCAAATCATTTGAGATAAGCTCGGTTAAACGGATGTCACATTCAGATGCCATCGTCATCGGCACCCATGGTAACGGAACATATATATACAAAACCAGGGAGAAAAGGCTGATAAGCCTGAAGCAATATGGGCTGAATACGGTAACAGTGTTTGAAGACAGTTATGGCATTATATGGCTGAAAACGGAAAGATATGGCATTGTCAGGTTTGATCCGAAGGATGAAAGCTCAAAGCATTTCACGCTTACGCCAGAAGAAATACAATCCCTGGTTGATGATGAACGGCCTTATATTTATGAGGACCGGAAAGGCGATCTGTGGATTGGCACCCATGGAGGAGGCCTTGCCTGGTATGACCGTGAGCCGGATAATTTCACCTTTTACCGTAATACACCCAATTCACCCTATACCATCAGTTCAAATTTTGTGCATTGCATCACCGAAGACAAATCCGGCCTGCTCTGGATTGGCACAGTCCAGTTTAACGGCGGTATCAATAAAGTTATAATGGCTAATCCTTCGTTTAAACAGATCATTCCGAAAACTAACCTTGAAACCCTTGCGGATAATGTTGTACGATGCATATTTCAGGACAGCAACGGCTATATATGGATGGCCACCAAATCAGGGATGATCTATGTTTACACACCGGATCTTCAACTCCAAGCGACGCTGGAAAATCTGTACTCCGGCAATTCGCTGATACCCGGGTATAATGTCTATACCATGACAGAAGACGATAATGGTTTTCTGTGGATGGGAACAAAAGGCGGAGGCGTACTTGTCAGCAGTACCTCAATAATCAATAAACCCGATTCATATAAAAAACTGCACTTCAATATATATCAGAACAATCCGGCAGATACAACCTCATTAAGCAATAATTTCGTTTATTCCATCCTGCAGGATTCACGGAAGAAAATCTGGATTGGAACATACGGTGGCGGTATTAACCTCGTTGAGTCGAGAACCGCTGATGCCCTTGTTTGCAAACGCATAAACACTGAAAACAGCACCCTGTCAAATGATCATGTACGGCACCTGTTTGAGGATTCACGGCAAAGAATATGGGTGGCCACCACTTTCGGGCTGAACCTTCTTGAAAAAACTCATCTTCAAAATGATTCCCTTCAGTTCAGGACCTTTTTATATGATCCCCAGCATATAAGGAGTATAAGCTATAATGATATTATTCACATCTTTGAGGACACAAAACACCGGATGTGGTTCGGAACATTCGGGGGCGGACTCAATATGCTGGAAAAACTGGATGCCTCCTCAGCCAGTTTTGCTCACTTCAGGCAACGCGACGGCCTTAGCAATGATGCTGTTTTCGCTATCCTGGAAGACAGACGGGGATCGGTCTGGTTAAGTACAGAACAGGGCATATCAAATCTTGATCTCACCGATATGTCCTTTGACAATTATAACATGAACAGCGGTTTATACTCTGAAAACTTCTGTGAAAACACCTGTTGGGGATTAAATGACGGCAAGCTTCTTTTTGGCAGCATCAACGGAACTCTGCTGATTGATCCCGAACATATCAGCAACACCCCTTATATCCCCCCCCTGGAACTGACCAATTTTCAGCTCTTTAACCGCACTGTGGATTTCCGTGATCCTGATGCCCCGGTAAAGGCTCATATTTCCACCCTTGATACCATCTATCTGAAACACAACCAGTCGAGTTTCAGCATTGAATATGCAGCTCTCAGTTATTTTGCCCCATACCAGAACAAGTATAAATTCATGCTTAAAAATTTTGAAGACAGCTGGAACGAAATCGGGGGCCAGACCAAGGCAACATATACAAACCTGTCGCCGGGCAGATATGTCTTTATGGTAAAAGCTGCAAGCTGGGACGGTACATGGAATAATATTCCCCGCACACTGCACATTATCATCACGCCGCCATGGTGGAAAAGCACACTGGCCAGGATTGTCTATATTATCCTGTCAGTTGTTATCATCATCGTTTCCCGCAGGATATTCCTCAATTATTACAAGCTTCAGAATGACCTGAAAGTAGAACGCAGGGTGAGCGACATCAAACTACAGTTCTTTACCAACATATCCCATGAGATCCGGACACCTCTAACCCTTATCCTTGGGCCCATTGAAGATATCAAAGTACTGAAAGGCCTTCCGGCTTATATTGGTGAACGGATCAACATCATTGAACGAAACGGAAAAAGAATGCTCAGACTCGTAAACCAATTGCTTGAATTCCGGAAAGTTCAAAAAAACAAAATGAAACTAAACGTGGAGGAAATTAACCTTATTTCATTTGTTTCAGATATCTGTGAGCATTTTTCACCCATAGCCCGTCAGAAGCGCATTGATTTCCGGTTCCTGCACAATAATGAAAAGGTTAATGTCTATGTTGACACCAAAAAATTCGATTCAGTGGTGTTCAATATCTTATCCAACGCATTTAAATACACCAAAGAAAGAAAAAAGATATCGGTTGAGCTGAGAACTCCTGATGAGCAATTTGTTGATATTATAGTCAGTGACCAGGGTTCAGGCATTCCAAAAGACAAGCTGGATATCTTATTTCAACGATTCACACCTCTCTCAACAAATCACGGATCACTTGACGGTACGGGTATAGGGCTTAATCTCTCCTATGAGATCATGAAACTGCATAAAGGTGATATACTTGTGGAGAGTGAGCCGGGACAGGGCTCTGTATTCACCATACGCACCAGGCTTGGTAAAGATCATTATGCCGATGAAGACTTTAAGGATCCGGGCTGCGGTGAAGAACATGTCAATCATATCACGCCGATAGAAAATGCTGATTATAATATTGAAGATTTGGCAGCCCTGTCCTCTGAAACAACGGAAAAGCCAAAAATACTGGTGGTTGAAGACAATATTGAAATTATTATTTATATCCGAAATATTTTCGAACCCTCTTTTGAAATCAAAACCGCCAAACACGGACTTGAAGGACTGGAATGCCTCGAAGAGTTTCATCCCGATGTTATCATAACCGATGTTATGATGCCCGGCCTTGATGGCATTGAGATGACCCGCAGGATAAAGGACAATTTTGACACATCGCACATCCCCGTCGTTATGCTCACGGCAAAATCTGCTCTTGAAGATCAGATCATCGGCATTGAATCAGGGGCAGAAGCCTATATTCTGAAACCCTTCAACTCGATATATCTCAGCACCGTGGTTAAAAACCTGCTAAAACAACGGGAGTTTATCATCAGGAAATACCGTGATAAAAATCCGGCACACCTCGAAAATGTGAAAATAACAGCAAGAGATGAAGAGTTTCTGAATAATATCGTCAGCATTATTGAAAACAACTACGCTAATCCTGAGTTTAATGTTGAAAAGATGGTGGATATCTCGGCATACAGCCGTACCGTTTTCTATAACAAGCTGAAAGGGCTTACAGGTTTATCGCCTGTTGATTTCCTGCGTCAGACCAGATTGAAAATGGCTTCAGAGATCCTGATAAACTCCGGCCGTGGCGTATCTGAGACAGCCTTCATGACAGGTTTCAACGACGTAAAGTATTTCAGTAAATGCTTTAAACAGATGTTCGGTGTAACACCGGCTGAGTTTAAGAAAGCAGAACGGATGAAACGGTGAATAGTGGTTACATTTTCCCATACTGGTTCAAGCATCCGCTTAGACCTGCAGTTATAAACCAATA
>JAFGTR010000176.1 GCA_016934055.1 Bacteroidales bacterium
TGCTTGAAGCAAAAAAAGTTCGAAATCCAAGCCAATCAAAATTGCTTTTTTTACCATCGACCTGGATATAACAACTGCATTCTCCTGTTAATAAAGGGGTCGGACCGAACTATATTATTGATAGTTGGTTAATTCATATTAAAAACAAGCCCTTTGCAATGTTTAGCGCATCGTTTTCAGGCCGGAAAAGAGCGTTCTAAGGGATGATTAAACCGAAACAGGAATCCTTCCATTCTCTTATATCGGTGTTTTTACCCCCGAAAATAACCTTCTAAGGTTATATAATGGCTGCAATTTTCAATTAAATATTTGTTTTATAGCTATTTATTCGGGTCTGACCCGTCTTATCGTCTGACCCGTCTTATCGCTGCAAATCCCGATCAGCATTGGTGCATTTTATCTTATACCATTTAAATACTTTTCCAACATGGTATATCCGTCTGAGGATATTGTATTTCTGTCATCAGGATTCTCTTTATCCAGTTTGCTTTTTTCCTCCCAGTAATCAGGCATTCCGTCATGGTCTGTATCCTTTGGGGCATTTACACTATTAAGTACCGGCCAGCCACCTGCATCGTTTTGTGTATCAATAATTCCGCAAACTACAGTGGAATCAGCTACCTGATGCTCCTTTTTATAACTTTCACCCTCAAAAGTTGCATAACCACCACGGACCTCTTCAATAATACGGGAATCTACTGCATCTCTTTCAGGTAAGATTGCCCCTGCATTATTCAGCACAATTTTGTAAGCTTCTTCTGCTGTTTGTTGATTAACAGGCATGGATGGCCAGGGCTTTTCAAGTCTAATCTTCTCAAATGAGATTTCTGTTTGTACCCCTCCATTCCAGTTATCTGCCGAGATTTCTTCGTTACCCTCAACAACATTTTCCGATATATACCATTTGCCAAAATCATCTGTTTCATTTCTAAAGGATGGATTTGCGATTCTATGCATTACTTTGCCAGGTTTTGTGGCGGGGCCAGGTTTATAATAATTGGCTATAATATTAAAGTTGGAAAAATTATACTTATCACTTCCTTTCTGAACCTTTTCTCCGCCGTAAAGACTTTGATACCCCCAGTTATAGATCACATTATTTCTGTAATCGGTATTACCTGAGCCTGAAGCCATGCGGGGATTTCGACTTGAATGGTGAGCAAACAGGTTATGATGATATGTTCCGTAATTGCTTCCCCAGATACCTCCAAAACCATGTGAACCTTTAATATGATTGGATTTGCTCATACTTTCCGAGATTATACACCATTGAACCGTTATGCTGTCGCAATGATAAACCGACATGCATTCATCCACACTCCAGCTGGCCGAAATATGGTCTAAAATTATATGCCTGAAAAATCTGCCTGAAACAGCATCATAATCACCATCCGATTCATCCCCTAATCTTACCCTGAGGTATCTTATTATTACATGGTCGGCATCGATACTTATCGGATACCTCCTTATGCATATACCATCACCAGGTGCTGTCTGTCCTGCAATGGTAATATAAGGATGCCTGATGCTTAACGGGCTCTCAAGAACAATTGTTCCTGATACCCTGAAAACAACAGTCCGTGGTTCGGCAGCTTCAACCGCCGCTCTTAAACTACCTTTACCACTGTCGTTTAAATTTGCTACCTCGTAAACAACACCGCCCCGGCCTCCTTTCGAATGCTTTCCATAACCTTCAGCAGAAGGAAAGGCTAATTGCTGAGCTGAATTATTTATTGGCAGTAATAGCGATAATACAATACTGATACTTATTTTTTCCATTTGATATGTTTTATGGTTCTGCTTTTATAATAACCCGTTTATAACGTGTCAATTGCGGCAAACCATTATCTTTAACTTCACAAACTATGTGTAAAGTTGCTGCTTTGTTTATAGCATCGGGAATTATAAGCGAAATATCCCTTGTATCCGCATTTTTTATTTCAATTTCACCTTCATAATCGCCGGCTTCTTTATAATGCCACCAGCTATAAGTAAGTTGGTCACCGTCAGGATCATAACTTCCATTTGCACTTAATTGTATTGTTGAACCGGATTTAGCACTCAAATTGAGTTTATGATTCAGTTTTACAACTGGTTGATGGTTTGCCTCCTGATAAGATTTCACACACCAGTCTGCTCTGGCTGCAAAATCATTTTGTATGGCATCTGTCCAGCGCCATATTGGTTTAAGATATTCCAAAAGGATACTGTCATTGGGTATATTTTCTTTAAGGCGTTTACGCCCCCAGGCAGAACCTCCGTACCATCTTCCCTCGGGATATTGATACAGCGAATCGGAAACAGGATCAAGCCAGGTATTACTGCGAATCTTCGTATACCGGCCTCCCCAACCGCCATAACCGGGCGATTCCATATTTCGCAATCCGGTTTCAATATTATGCAAAAATGCAGGAGAATCACCCTCAGATCTGAAATCCCCATTCTCTTTGGCTTTATAAAGTGAACACAGAGCTCCATGATTCAACAAAATATTTTGTTTCATCCATTCTCCCGTAAAGTACTTTTGTTGTTCTTCAGGCAAAGTCTTATCCCAGTAATACATGATGGCGATAAACTGATCGGAATTAATGGTTGGAATATTATAATTTTCCCAGTTAGGTCTTATGTATGACTGATAAGTAGAATCCTGCTCCCAGATAAAAAAGAAACGTATTTTTCCTGCAACATAATCCATCTTATCAGGAAATTCCTCTTCGATACTTTTTAGTGCCCGTGCAATTGTATTTATACCACCCCATGCCTGAATCCATATCGGTTGGTTATCTGATTCATCAAGCAGAACTTTTACAATATGTTGCGAACCGGGAGTGATTGAATCCATTTCGCCTTCGGTTTCTACATTTCCAGTATAAGTTATTGACTTTAAATATTCAGGAGAAGGATACTCATGATCATGTAAAATCAGGTTGGGATATACTTCTGAATAAGCTTCAAGGTATGGATCAAGCCAGTCATCACCTGCCCAACTGTGACCATGCCAATGATATTGTGAACTCGATGTGACTATACCCTCAATGTTAAATTCATTGGCATAAAGCAAAAATCTTACCATTGAACATTCATCATCAATTTCTCCATCAGATGTCACAATAATCCGCGGTTTTCTGTTCTTAAAGGATTTATCCTCCTTACTATAGCATGAAATTGATATTGTAACCAGGATTACAATAAAATAAAATGATTTAGGTGTAATTCTTATATTTTTCATTTACATTTTATGAAGAAATTATTTTTATCATATTCCGGACCTAAAAGTACATTTGTTTATATCTCTTTATATCCTCGCTCAATCAAATATACTGTTATTATTATTGCAAGTCAATAGCGCGGCAGAAAACAAACATTCAACAGGGAGCAGGATAACGTGCCGGGTGAAATTGTGGGTGTTGAAAATGAGTGGGGAATGTTTTTTACAGTGAGGAGATAGGGATTGAAAGCCCAAGCACAAGCGGACGCCAGTGAGAGAGCAGATTGCTAATTGGGGTCTAATTGGGTCTAATTGTCTAATTGGGGTCGGACCTGGCTCTTGAATAGAATAAAATTGTTATATAATTTCATTAAGAAGCCTTATCCGTCAAGGAAGGAATCCATTAATAATTCAACCTCTGCGAGGTTGGCAGGTTTGGGAAGTTTGAAAGGACTTTTATTTCTACAATAATAGAACCTCTACGAGGTTCCGTCAAAGTATTAAAAAGTATTCATCCTCGTAGAGGATACATTATTGTAGCATGAGAATATTCGGAGAACAACATCCTCGCAGAGGATGAATTATTTTAGCTTATCAAAGGAGAAAACAATAATATTCTATACAAGAGCCTCGGACCTGGCTCTTATATAGAAAAATATTGTTATATTTGCAGCAATATAACAATTGACTATGAATACATTAACAGGTCTTTTATCAAGAATCAA
>JAFGTR010000033.1 GCA_016934055.1 Bacteroidales bacterium
ACCAGAAGACCAGAAGACCAGAAGACCAGAAGACCAGAAGACCAGAAGACCAGAAGACCAGAAGACCAGAAGACTGTCAGCCTAAACATGACTCGAGAAATACTTCATAAACTGTGACCGTTCATATACTGTGGGATCAGGTATATTGCGGTAGTTTAGTTTTCCACGAAACTCCTCAATTGAATCAAACTGATGTTGTCCCATCCAGCTTTCAATGTCATTTTTTATAACGGCAAGCTTTTCAACACCTTTTTTATATAATACTGAGCAGAGTTGGACAGCTTTTGCTCCGGCCAATATTTGTTTTATGGCTCCTGCTCCGTCATGCACACCTGTAGAGGCTGCAATATCAATATTTTCTACCTGATCGGATATGATGCCTACCCATCGTAATGAATTCCTGATGTCGGACGGGGAGCTGAAAACCTCTGCAGCGGTAATTTTCATTTTATCAATATCAATATCAGGTGCATAGAAGCGATTAAAAATTACCACACCGTTGGCTCCTCTTACATACAGGTTATGTATTGTCTTTACCAGATTTGTAAAGTGCATGCCTATTTTTACGGAAACCGGAATCCTGGTTTTCTTTCGGACTTTAGTGATTACATTATAGTATAGCTCTTCATTTTTTTCGGAAGGGCTGTCTTTGTCTGTAGGCAGAAAGTATATGTTTAATTCTATCGCATCAGCACCTGCATTTTCAATATCCTCTGCAAAACTTGTCCATTCCGATGCTGAGATACAATTTATACTGGCAATAACAGGTATTCTGACACTTTGTTTTGCTTTTTCAATCAATTGAAGATATTCTTCGAGCGAATTGCTTTTAGTATATTGCAGGATATAATCCTGTGCCTCGGGATAGGGTGTTGGTTCCAACATGAGTCCGGCCTCAGCTTTTATCTGTTCTTCAAAAAGAGATTTTAGTACCACCGCACCGGCCCCGAGTTCTTCCAGCTGCTTTATCTTTTCAACCGTGCTGGTAAGTCCGGAACTGCTAACGATCAATGGATTTCTTAGTTTCAATCCAAGGTAATGAGTTGTTAAATCTGCCATATCATTATATTATTTTACAGTTTCATGTTCTTGAACCAAAAATAAGGGTTCCGATCCTCAAAAGGGTTGCCCCTTCTTCAAGGGCAATGGTATAATCTCCTGACATGCCCATAGAGAGTTCACAAAAGTCGTTGTCCTGTCGGAAGTGATCTGCTTTGATCTGTCTGAAACAGCTGGCAAGATGCCTGAACTCAGAACGGATCAGTGTGGTGTCCTGCGTAAAAGTAGCCATGCCCATCAATCCGCTGATCTTAATATTTTTTAATAAAGCGAATTCCGGGTCTGAGAGAAATTTGTTGGCGCCTTCCAGTGATAAACCGTATTTGCTTTCTTCACGTGCAATTTTTATCTGCAAAAGGCAACGGATAGTGCGGTTGTTCTTCAGTGCCTCATGGTTAATGGCTGTAAGAAGGTTCAGGTTATCGACGGAATGGATCATGGCAATGAAAGGGGCGATGTATTTGACTTTATTTGACTGGAGATGGCCGATCATATGCCATTCAATATCGTGTGGCAGGTTTGCGTGTTTCCTGGTGAGTTCCTGAACCCTGTTTTCTCCAAAAAGCCTGTGACCGCAATGGTATGCTTCCAGGATATCATCTTCGGGAATAGTCTTTGATACAGCAATAATGCCAACATGTGAAGGTACTGATTTTTTCAGGCGCTGTATATTTTCTGTTATTTGCATGAAGAATGTGTTGTGTGGAGTAAAAGTAGTAAAAAAATGTGTTGTGGTTGTTGTGGTTGTTTTTATGGATTATTTATTAGCACTTTGGATTGCAGATGTATGATCTATGGCCCCTGGCTTTGGCCAGGGAGAAGTATATATGCAGAAAATGCTGCAAGTATATCAATTTATCGCCTGAGGTCTATTTTTGCGCCCGGAGTATTTAATGCCAGAACTGAATAATCTGATGTTTTTTTCTTATAATTGTTTATCATATGAATCCAATCAATAAAGCCTTGTATTATGAAAGTATCGGTAATCGGATCAGGAAATGTCGGATCAAGCTGTGCCGATGTTATGGCACACAGGGACACTGCACATGAAGTGGTATTACTTGATGTAAAGCCAGGCCTGGCAGAGGGTAAGGCCCTTGATATCTGGCAGAGTGCTCCCATTGACCGTTTCAATACCAGGCTGATTGGGGTTACCAACGATTACACAGCCACTGCCAATTCTGATATTGTTATCATTACCTCCGGTTTACCGCGTAAACCCGGAATGAGTCGCGATGATCTGATAGAGACCAATGCGGCGATTGTGAAATCGGTAACCGAAAATGTCACTCATCATTCGCCTTCGGCCATCATCATTATTGTTTCTAATCCGCTTGACGTTATGACATACCAGGCCTATCTGACATCGGCATTTCCGAGGACCAGGGTGTTGGGTATGGCTGGTATACTCGATACCGGCCGGTACAGATCATTTATTGCTGATGAACTGAATGTTTCACCAAAGGATGTACAGGCCGTCATGCTGGGTGGTCACGGCGACACAATGGTGCCGCTCCCCCGTTACACAACTGTGAGCGGTATTCCCTTAACCGACTTAATTTCAAATGAAAAAATAAATACCATTATCGAACGTACGCGAGCTGGTGGTGGTGAGATCGTAAAACTGATGGGCACATCAGCATGGTATGCACCGGGTTCGGCAGCCGCCCGTATGGCAGAAGCCATAGCAGGCGATGAAAAGAGGGTCTTCCCTTGCTGTGTGAAGCTGGAAGGCGAATACGGACTCGAGAATGTTTTTGTAGGTGTGCCTGTAATCCTGGGGAAAAACGGATTGGAAAGGATCATCGAACTGAATCTTAACGATGAAGAAAAGCAGAAACTAAAAGCCAGTTCAGATGCAGTGAAAGAAATGATGGATGTTTTGGACAGGCTTCAAATAAAAAACCGCTAGCCAGGGCTAACGGTTTTTTCGGTTTTTCAGGATAGGTTCATCAAAACATTCTCATTTCGGGTCTTGCTTTTTGCAAATTGCTTAGAGTAATCAAGAATCCTGTCGATTACCTCATCTCTGACATCAGTTTTAAGATTATCAAGGTAATTTTCAATTGATTCCAGATCTTCATTTTCCAAAAACCCGGCGAGCTTTATAAACTCGTTTTCTTTTTCGTCTGAGAATGAACCTGTTGAACCATGCAGCGTAAAAGTTCTGTTCATAGGCACAAAATTAGGGTTCAACTAAAAGATATTAATTAAACGGCCTAACACTTTTTATAGTATGCGAAAGGTATAAAATTTTTTTATTGATGTCAATAAAATAATTGCCCTTTGTAATTGTCATGTTGCCAATGATATCGGCAATATGATTTTCTGAAATCCTTATATTGTCTTGATTTTATTATACAGAAAGAGTAAGATTTTTCTCTTTCACGAGTTTCCTGAGGTTAATAAGCGCATATCTCATCCTGCCAAGGGCTGTGTTGATGCTTACGTGGGTTTGATCGGCTATTTCCTTGAAACTCAAGCCACAATAATGTCTTAAAACAAGAACTTCTCTTTGATCATCGGGCAAGTAATCAACCAGATTCCTTATATCCTCTTCAATTTGCTCATGGATAATTTCATCTTCAATGGTTTTTGTGGCAAAACGTTTCGAATTGAATATATCCATACCAAATTCTTTGTTAGACACGGAATTCATTTGTTTTTCACGTCTGAAATGATCAATGACGAGATTATGTGCAATACGCACTACCCAGGCAAGAAACTTACCGTCATCACGATACCTGCCTTCGTGCAGGGAACGGATCACCTTGATAAAGGTATCCTGAAAAATATCTTCTGCCAGGTGCTGATTTTTAACCAACAATACTATATAAGAATAAATCTGTTTTCTGTATCGTGTGATCAGTATTTCAAGACTTGACTGATCGCCTCTGACAAACTTGTTTACAAGTTCATTGTCAGAAAGAACACATGTTTTCAAAACTACCTCCTTTTTAAGGTTATTGCATGTTAAACGGTAGAATTGTGTCTATAGGCGATCCTCCTTTGTGTGGTTAATTTTGATATGAAATAAGAAAAATATTCTTAATAATCCAATATTTTTGTTTCAAAAATAAGTTAATTTTTATTAAAAACAAATACCCTGAGGGTTCAAATCAATAAGTATGCCGAAAAAGAGAGTTGCAAACAAATATGATAACAGACCGGTAATTGAAACGAAGAGTAAAAATGAGGGCCGGTCAGATGATCCCGGGGAAATTGTTATATCCGGAGCACGTGTTCATAACCTGAAGAATATCAACCTAAGGCTTTCGAGAAATAAACTCATTGTCGTAACCGGATTATCGGGTTCCGGAAAATCGTCTCTGGCCTTTGATACCATATATGCTGAAGGACAGCGGCGGTATGTTGAAAGCCTGTCCGCTTATGCCCGGCAGTTTTTAGGACGGGCCAATAAACCTGAGGTTGATTTCATACGCGGCATCCCGCCTTCTATTGCTATTGAGCAAAGGGTGAATACACGAAATCCAAGATCTACCGTGGGGACTTCAACAGAAATTTATGACTATCTTAAATTGTTGTATGCCCGTATAGGTCAAACCTGGTCGCCGGTTTCCGGTTCCCTGGTAAAAAAAGATACTATTTCTGATGTCGTGGATCATATATGCTCTTTTGCTCCGGGGAAAAAGATTCTTATCCTGTCTCCGTTAAAAGACAATACAGGCCTTAGTCTGGCCAGACATATAGAAGATCTTATGCATCAGGGTATTACACGTCTCGAAGTCGACGGGGCTGTGATCAGCGCAGAGGAATTTTTTGCTGCTTCCACAGATCAATTTAATTCTGGTGTTAATGTCATTGTGGACAGAATCGTTGTTGCCCTTGATGATGATTCCAAAAGCCGGTATGCTGATTCTGTTCAAATGGCTTTTCGTCTTGGAGAAGGTGTTTGCCTGGTTAAGGAACCCGACAGACAGTCTTCCGAAAGGTATTTCAGCGATTCTTTTGAAGCTGACGGAATGCTTTTTGAGGAGCCCTCGGTTCACATGTTCAGCTTCAATAATCCTATTGGCGCATGCCCTTTATGTGAAGGATATGGCAAAGTAATCGGAATAGATGAGGATCTTGTTATTCCGAATAAAGCACTTTCGGTTTATGAAGATGCCATTTTTTGCTGGAAAGGGGAAAAAATGCAAAAATGGAAAAACAGGCTTGTCATGAACGCCGAAAAATTTGATTTTCCAATTCATCGCCCTTATTATGAGCTTACCGATGAACAGCGTCATCTTTTATGGAGTGGCAATAAATATTTCAAAGGCCTTAACACGTTCTTTGATTACCTCGAGACAAAAAAGTATAAGATTCAATACAGGGTGATGCTTTCGCGATACCGTGGCAAGACCGTGTGTCCGCAATGTATGGGAACACGGCTGAAAAAAGAGGCAAATTATGTAAAGATCAACGGTAAATCAATCACCGACCTGGTCATGATGCCGGTGCTAAAACTGAAAGCTTTCTTTGATAATATCAGACTTAACTCATATGAAGAAAAAATTGCCGGCCGGGTTTTACAGGAAATCAACGCAAGGATAGGGTATTTGTGTGACGTTGGTTTGGATTATCTCACACTTAACAGGCTTTCATCCACACTGTCAGGTGGCGAGTCACAGCGCATTAACCTTTCCGCTACACTGGGCAGCAGTTTAGTCGGATCTCTTTATATCCTTGATGAGCCCAGCATTGGTTTGCACCCCAGGGACACAAACCGGTTGATAAATGTTCTAAAAAACCTCAGAGATATCGGAAACACTGTAATGGTAGTGGAACATGAGGAAGAGATCATCAGGGCATCTGATGATATTGTTGACATAGGTCCTTTTGCGGGTAGACACGGAGGTGAGATAGTATATCACGGCTCATACCGGGAATTTATCAGGGAGGGTGTTGGCTTGACAGCCGATTTTTTAAATGGCAGGGAAAGAATTGAGGTGCCTGGTGCACGAAGGAAATGGAATAATTTCATTGAAGTTCATGGAGCCAGTGAAAACAACCTGAAGGGATTTAACGTCAAAATTCCCCTTAATGTTCTGACAGTCATTACAGGAGTGAGCGGATCAGGCAAGTCTTCACTTGTGAAGTCCATAATATATCCTGCACTGAACAAGTTATATAATGGTTTTGGTGAGAAGACCGGCCATTTTATGAAAATTGACGGTGACACTCATTTATTGAGCAGTGTTGAATTTGTTGATCAGAATCCCATTGGCAAATCCTCAAGATCAAATCCGGTGACATACTGCAAGGCCTTTGACGACATTCGTAAACTGTTTGCATCACAGCAACTATCGAAATACAATGGTTTTACGCCTTCACATTTTTCTTTCAATATCGATGGCGGACGTTGTGAAGAATGTCAGGGAGAGGGCGAGATTAAGGTTGAAATGCAGTTTATGGCCGATGTGCATCTTGTTTGTGAGAGCTGTCATGGAAAAAGGTTTAAGGACGAAATCCTGGAGGTTACTTATCAGGGTCGCAATATACATGATATACTTGAATTAACCGTTGATGAAGCTATTGCATTGTTTTCTGCTCAACCGGGAAGCCTTGAAAAGTCGATTACAAAGAAACTCCTGCCATTGGCAGAAGTCGGTCTGGGATATGTGCAACTGGGGCAGTCTTCGAGTACCCTGAGCGGTGGTGAAAGTCAACGGGTAAAACTTG
This sequence comes from Bacteroidales bacterium, assembly GCA_016934055.1. GTDB lineage: Bacteria > Bacteroidota > Bacteroidia > Bacteroidales > UBA10428 > UBA5072. The sequence goes on from JAFGTR010000033.1 coordinate 6,745, forward strand.
CCTCTTTCCTGGGTGCTGAGAAAAGCAAGGGATCAGCTCTGTTTATTTTTGACGAACCGACCACAGGACTTCATTTTCATGATATCAGAAAGCTGCTTGATGCTTTCCATGCTTTAATAAAAAGAGGCCATTCTGTTTTGATCATTGAACATAATCCTGAGGTGATAAAAACAGCTGACTGGCTCATTGATCTTGGTCCCGAAGGAGGAGAGGAAGGAGGGTATATTGTTTTTGAGGGCATCCCGGAGGATATTGTGGATTGTGAAAGGTCATATACCGGTAGTTATCTGAGGAAGAAGTTGGGGAGAGAAAACCTGCCGGGGTCTGACGAGCATTATATTTGAGAGTTACAAACATGCGACCCCTAACGGGGTCGGTTGTGTGCTATTGTTGTGCGATGCAAATATTGAATTTTAATGTTGACAACTAAACCGACTCCGGATGGGGTCGTATGTTTATAGCACAACATTAGCATAAAGAAACCGATCCCGGATGGGGTCGTATGTTGATAGCACAACATTAGCATTAAGAAACCGACCCCGGATGGGATCGTATGTTTATAGCACAACATTAGCATTAAGAAACTGACCCCGGA
>JAFGTR010000177.1 GCA_016934055.1 Bacteroidales bacterium
AATCAACATTCGATTGTCTTTCCGGTGTTAATCCCTGCCCTGTCAATGTCAAGTCATCCTTAACGGAAAAGTCAACTGAGAAGGATGATCAGGCTGAACGTTTTTTACATTTATTGCAGGAAACTGATAAACCTGATCCATGGGAGTATCTCGCACAAAAACAATATGCTGATTTATTATCTCCAGCAGAATCTGATCTATTGGAAAATGAGCTGATAATATTTCCCCAACCGGCTTCAGATAAAGCACGGATTAATATATCTATTATGCAGGGTGAAAAAGTGTCTTTACGTTGTTATGATCAAACCGGCCGTCTGGTGATTCATGAGGATAATATTCAGGCCGAAGACCAGCATGCCATTATTGATTGCAGAAGTCTGAAAAGCGGCATATACACGGTCACTTTAAACGGAAGCAGTTTTTATGTAACAAAGATGGTGGTCATAAGGTAGTTCATAGTCTGCGTTACTGTCATGTACCCGTTATTGCGAAGCAAGGCCATCAGGATTACCATTTACAGTTGATAAAACCGACCATTGACAGGGTTACCTCCCGCAAGCATACACACACCGCTGTCAGGGTCTTCTTTCTGGTTATAATTTACCTTCCTTTCCCCTCATTCAGCCAATTAATAAAACTCTGAATATCCGTATTGAATGTATAACGCGCTGAGGTCAGCTCTTTACCGTTTCCGTCAACAATGGCATAAAGCGGTAATGCATTTGAATTGAACCTGGTAATCTGAAAATCCTGGTTTTTCTTGCCCATTGTAGTTTTTGTTTTACCATCATAGGTTGATACAATCCACTCTGATTCAGGTAATTTTGTTTTATCATCGGTATACAGGGCTACGATGATAAAATCATTCCTCAGGATATCAAGTACAGCAGGATCAGACCACACCTGCTCATACATCTTCTTACAGTTTGAACATGTATGCCCGACAAAGTCAACCAGCAATGGCTTATTCCTTTCCCGGGCACAGGCCAGAGCCTCATCATAGTCGAAATACCCCTGCAATCCGTGAGGCAGGGAAAGAAAATCAGAGTATCCCGGGGTTCCGCATAAAGCATATGCATCAGAAGACATGTCAGCAACATCAGCTGAACCAGAAAGGCCAGCCGATGATCCCTGAACAAGGGCAGGTTTCTCCTTTTGAGGTGGCAAAACAGTCGCGATTCCTTTCAGGTCATTCCCCAATAGTCCTGTAAAAAGATATAAGGCAAATGAAAAGGTCACAATGATAAAAAACAACCGTGGGACACTGACAGCATTCAGATCACTGTCATGAATAAATTTTATCTTGCCCAGCAAATATAAACCCAGCAGGATGAACAATACAATCCATATGACAAGGTAAATATCACGGGTAAGAATATTCAGATGATAAGCCTGATCGATTTTGCTCAGGAAATACAATGAAAAGGCCAGCATAATAAAGGCAAAGAAAACTTTAACAGCGTTAAGCCATCCTCCCGATTTGGGCAGGTCTTTCATCCATGAAGGAAAAACAGCAAAAAGGGTAAAAGGTAAAGCAAAGGCAACCGAAAAGCCCATCATGCCAACAACGGGCTCCATTACTTCTCCATGTGCGGCAGCAAGGAGTAATGTTGCAACAATAGGCCCGGTACATGAAAATGAAAGAATAGCCATAGCCAACGCCATAAAGAAAGCACCGGTAAATCCGCCTTTATCAGCCTGTCGGTCAACTTTACCGGCTATTCGGCCCGGGAGGACCAATTCAAACATTCCGAAAAATGAAACAGCAAGGATTATGAAAATAAGTGCAAAAACGAGGTTTGTGATCCAATGGGTTATAAAGATATTCACCGCATTGGGATTTTTAAAAACAGCCACCAGAATGCCAATCATGGTATAAATAAAGACAATGGAGATACCGAAAACCAAAGCTTCTGCAATGGCTTTACCTCTTGATTTATTGTCACGCAGAAAATATGATACTGTCATAGGTATCATTGGGTAAACACAAGGTGTAAGCAATGCTCCGAACCCGGCCAGCAATGAAATCAGAAAAGTACCGAAAAGACCACGGGTTTTCTTTGTTTTCGCAGCTGACGCAGATTCTGTTAAATCATCAGCAGCAGTGTCTGCAGGCGATGTTTGCAAAACAACGTTTTTTATCGTATCCTCTTCCGGAACAGGCTGTGTTAATTTCTTTCCGGCAGAAATTTCAGCCGGTTTCTGTGCAGATTTTTTTGCAGCAGGTACTGAAAAGGAAAAATCAGTATCGTTCAGAATGCACTGTGTATCATTGCACGTCATGTAATTAATGGTCCCTTCAATTTTAATATCTTTATCATCACGAAGCTTTGTAATTTTTTGCTTAAAAACCGCATTATCACTGTGAAGTTCAACTTTCATCCCGAAAACCGGATCATCAACAACTTCAGGTTTGGTTATCTGCTCCGGTGATCCTGTTATTTTCACAACGGAATTTTCAGTAAAAGAAAAAGTGACAGGTATCGGGCCTCCTTCAGGAATAGAAATGCCATACATATGCCATGGTTTTTCAATGGTGGCCGTGAACACGAGTATAAAGGTCTGATCATTTATTTTTTCAATTGTATAAGACCATTTCACCGGATTAATGATCTGGCCCTGAATATTGTTCAGTAAAAAGATGAACATCCATAAAAGCAGCAATGGTTTTTTCATGAATTCATTATTTAACTTTTAATAACACATAAAAATAAGTTTTTGTTTTCAGTTTTTTGACTTCAAATGCTAATTATCTGTCTTATAACATATTACTTATATGAGATTATTACTTACTGCAAATTATTGATAACGCCTGACAGCATCAAAAAAGATAGGAATAAGCAAACGGTAATTGCAGGTTCCTATTGTGTAAACAAGCAAAATAATCCATATGAAGAATTTAAATGTCGAACCTGCCTGACGGCAGGTTCGTATTTCAAATGCTTTTAATTTACAATTAATTACGATGATAGTTATTGCAATGATCAAAGGACTACTTCATCTCCCTTTTTATCGTAGATATGATATTCAAGGAAATCATAGGAAGAAATGGGCATAACTCTGAATCTGCACTTATACTTGAGTCTCCAGCGATATTGCAATGATAAGAGGCCTTTCCTGATATAGGCAGCCACATAGGAATGTACTTTAATGATCAGAGTTTTATGCTTTTGTTTTTTCAGAATATCAGCAATATGATTTTCAATTCTGTCAACAAATAGTATGCTTGGTGATATTTCTCCTGTACCCTGACAGGTTGGACATTTTTCAGTGGTATTTATATTCATTTCCGGTCTGACACGTTGACGTGTGATCTGCATCAGCCCGAATTTGCTTAATGGCAGAATAGTATGCTTGGCACGGTCATTCTCCATCACTTTTTTCATTCGTTCGGTGATTTGTTGTTTATGATCACTGGTCTTCATATCGATGAAATCGATGACGATAATGCCTCCCATGTCACGCAGTCTCAATTGACGGGCTATCTCCTCGACTGCCGCATAATTTGTTTCAAACGCATTGGTTTCCTGATCTGTAACATTTTTTGAACGGTTTCCGCTGTTCACATCAATGACATGAAGCGCTTCAGTATGTTCAATAATCAGGTATGCTCCGTTTTTAAAAGACACCGTTTTGCCAAAAGAAGACTTAATCTGTTTTTCTATCCCAAAGTGTTCAAATATCGGAACACTGCCGGTATATTGACGAATGATTTTTTCTTTTTCAGGGGCTATTGTTGAAATATATTCCCTGAGTTCTCTGAAGATAACATCGTTATTAACATGAATGCTGTTGAAGCTGACATTCAATATGTCACGCAATATAGTTGATGTACGGTTAAGTTCACTAATGAAAAGGTGAGGAGGTTTAATGCCTTTACAGATATCAAAAGCGGACTCCCACTTACGGACCAGTCCTTTTAATTCCATATCAAGGTCTTTTACTTTTCGTCCTTCCGCAACTGTCCGCACAATTATTCCATAATTAGAAGGCTTAATGCTGCTTACCAGAGTTCGTAAACGGTTTCTTTCTTCACCAGAACTGATCTTTTGTGAAACCGATACTTTATCACTAAATGGTATTAAAACCAGATTCCGTCCGGCAATGGATATTTCGGAAGTAAGTCGCGGACCTTTGGTGGAAATTGGTTCTTTAGCGATCTGAACAAGAACCAGTTGGCCCTGTGTGAGTACATCGGTGATTTTGCCATCTTTAAGGATATCCCTTTCACGTTTGAATCGTTGGAATGAAGGAGATTTCCCCTTTCGATTCATATTGGTATTGAGAAACTTGTGCAATGATCGGACCTGAGGTCCCAGGTCGAGATAATGCAGAAAAGCATCTTTTTCAAAACCAACATCAACAAATGCTGCATTTAACCCGGGCATCAGTTTTTTGACTTTCCCGAGATAGATATCACCTACAGCGAATTGGAGGTTGCTCTTTTCTTTTGTAAGCTCAACCAGTTTTTTATCTTCAAGGAGAGCAATATTTATATCACCGGAAGTAGCATCTATAACAAGTTCTTTGCTCACATTACCTCCAGATTAGGGTAAATGAACACTTGAAATACTTTCATAAAAGCATGCCCATAAAAAAAGGAATAAACCTAAAGTGTTTTTTACACCTTTAGGTTTATTCTATGTTGTTAACAAAGATAATCTAAAACTATCGGTTTTTCTTCTTGTGTCTGTTCTTCCGCAGGCGTTTCTTACGCTTATGCGTTGCCATCTTGTGTCTCTTACGCTTCTTTCCGCTCGGCATTTTCTATCGGTTTAACTGAAAAGTTTATTTAACATTAGCCTTTACCTTGTTCACAAATGATTTGGCAGGTTTGAAAGAAGGAATATTATGTGCCGGAATAATGATCGTAGTGTTCTTCGATATATTCCGAGCTGTTTTTTTCGCTCTTTTTTTAACCACAAAACTACCAAAGCCTCTGAGGTATACATTTTTGCTACCAATCATAGAGTCTTTTACTGCTTCCATGAAAGCTTCAACTGTTTTTTGAACAGTAATTTTCTCAATCCCAGTGTTTTTCGAGATTTCGTTTACAATGTCTGCTTTTGTCATTGTCTAAAATCTTTAATTATCAATAATTTACGTAAT
>JAFGTR010000034.1 GCA_016934055.1 Bacteroidales bacterium
TACCGAATACCGAATACCGAATACCGAATACCGGTTACTGATTACCCTATTCTCCTCACCGACTCTGCCAGGTCTTCAATCCAACACACCAAAACCCAACACCCACACAACTTGTCACTCGTCACTCGTCACTTCTTCCGTTCCCATTCTCACCGTTTCTTCAAACACATTTCGCCAGCCTTTCCACACACCTTTATCAGAGAGTGATTCGTTATGCCATAACGCGATGAAGGTGCCTTTCACTTTTTTTACTTTATCCATCAGGATTTTTATCTTCTCAAAGGCTTCATCAGGATTCAGCTTTAAATATTGCTGCAGGGTAACATCCATAACCTGAAAGGGGTGGATTACAAAATCAGTTTCCTTTTCTTCCGTCAGGTGATAAAACCTGAAAGGCGTGCATATGCCGGCCCTGAATCCTGTGTGGGAGGCATAACCCATGGAATAGTCTTCCAGAATACCAGCTTCAATAAGTCTTTGATAAGTTGCGGGCATTTCAAGCATAAGAAAATGCTGCCGGCTCATGGTAACCGGATTTCTCAACACCTTCATCAGCCGGTTTATTTCTTTTTGTAAAATGGCGATGTTTTTATTGGATGCTGTAGAAGGATGAATACCCACTTTATGATCAGATGCAATAATACTGATCAGATTCCTGAAGGGCATTTTCCTCAGGCTGATATTGGTATCATAACGATTGTAATCACCCACCAGAAAGAAGAACAGGGAGGTAAATCCGTATTTTTTTTCAAGCAGACGGATGTCATCATATGTATCGTATGGATCTTCCATATTTCCCGTCAGTGTTAAAATGCGGACTATAAAATCATTGATATCGCCATGCAGCAATGACCTCAATGAAGCCCCGGTTGTTCTTAAAAGTCCTTTGTGTTTGAATGCATAGGCATTATCGACATCGATTGTTGAGATGAACTGAAATTTCTGCACAGGGAATTTAAAGTCAGGATATTTTTTCTGAAGGATATCCTTCAATTTCAGAGACCATTGGTTGATCACAGGCTCTTCAAGAAATCTTCCTTCGTATGCCAGGCTTTCGGTTGCTTCGAAACGTTTGAATTTATCTTTTCTGCACGGGAGATATTCCTTGTATCTTGAAACCATATAAAAAGAGGCGGAAAATATATCAAAGGGAAGGTCGGCAGTGCCGGATGTCTGGTAAAAGATCTTCATGCCCTCCCATTCCGTAACATTGAGTTTCTGCTGTTCGATTTTATCTTCAAATAAGAGCCCTGACGGACATATTAATATTCCATCGTCGAACCTTTCAGTAGTATAGCTGATCCTGGGCCCTTTGTGCTGGAGGAACTTATCTTTGTCGGTGGTAAGTTCAAATTCAGTTCCAAGGATATCACAAAATATCAGTCTGAGTATATAAGACAGTCTGTTTGTTACGGTGTTAGTATAGATGGCTATCATATGTGCAAAATCAGTAATCAAGAAGTACCACTGTAATGCCTGCTCCTCCGCGATCCACATGTTCATCATTGCATGATCTTACAACGTCTACTGAGCGGAGGTATTCACGTATAAGCTGCTTAAGTATACCATTGCCTTTACCATGCAATATCTTCAGCTCTTTAACGCCGACCACCACAGCTTCATCAACAAAATTCCTTACCATTTCAACGGCTTCGGCACCGCGTTTACCACGGATGTCTATCTCGGGTTTAAAAATGATCTTGCGTTCCATAATGGAAGAAATATACCCCGGTTTCGTATTCATTGGATGTGCCATATTTCTGGCTTCCTGCCTGCTTACTTTTTCAAGCCGGCCGGTTTTAACCGTGGTGATCATATTTCCAAATGCAACCATGACAGAATCACCCTGAATGTCAAGCACTTCACCAACAGCCTCCTGTCCGAAGATTATTACGTTGTCACCTGTCCGGAGTCTGTATTCATCACCGATGGTTTTGCCCTTCTTTTGTTGCTTTGCATCCTCATCACCGGTTTTCAGGTATTTTTCCCCTTGTTGCTTAATTTGTTGTATTTTCTTTTTTAACACCTCATCTTCAGGTTTACCTCCTGAAGTTAACGTTTGCCTGACATGGCTTAGTCTGTTGCGGGCTTCTTTTGTTTTTTCCCTGTCGGCCTGGCTTTCACGAATGATGCGGATTGTATTTTCAATTTCACGGTTCGTTCCTGCAAGCAGTTCTTCTGCCTGTTGGCGGGCTTTATCCAGTATTTCCTTCTTCAGTTTCTGCACCTGCTCCAGCTCTTCTGAATACCTGTCGACAATGCCTGACATTTTTTTTTTCGGCACTCCTTATTTTGTCGCGTTTCGACTCCCAGTACCGCTTGTCACGGATGATCTCGCGCAGATGCCTGTCGAAATTCACATGGTCTTCGCCCACCTTTTCTGCAGCATCTTTAAGGATTTCTTCCGGCAGGCCGATCTTACGGGCAATGTCAATGGCAAAGGAACTGCCGGGTTTACCTGTTTCGAGACGGAAAAGGGGTTGCATTTGTCCGGTGTCAAAAAGCATAGCCCCGTTGATGATTCCCTCAGCCGCAGCGGCAAAATGTTTGAGATTGGTATAGTGCGTTGTTATAAGTGCAAAAATACCCTTATTGTTCATGGCATTCAGCAAGGCTTCAGCTATGGCCCCGCCGATGAGGGGTTCTGTTCCGGTACCGAATTCGTCAATAAGGACAAGGGTTTCGGGACCGGCATTTCGCAGGAAATATTTCATTGAAAGCAGATGAGAACTGTAGGTGCTCAGGTCATTTTCAATGGATTGCTCATCACCGATATCAATGAAGATATCTTTGAAAAGGCCGGCTTCCGAGCTTTCTGTCACAGGGATAAGCATTCCGCACTGAAGCATGTATTGCAGCAGACCGGCTGTTTTAAGGCACACTGACTTACCTCCTGCATTAGGGCCTGATATCAACAGTATACGGTTTTTGCTGTCAAGCCTGATATCGAGCGGGATAACTGCTTTGTTTTCTGCTTTGTGATGCAGGTACAACAGGGGATGAACAGCCTGCTGCCAGTCAAAACCTGCCTCTTCAGCTAACGCAGGTTCCACAGCGTTTATGGAAAGGGCAAAAAGTGCTTTAGACCTGATAAAGTCGATGGTACCAAGAAACTCATAAGATCGCAGCAGATCTTCAATATAAGGACGAATATCATCGGTGAAACAGGTGAGGATTTTTATGATCTCCCTGCTTTCAGCATATTCTAGTTCTCTTATGGCATTATTGAGTTCAACCACTTCAGTGGGTTCTATAAAAGCTGTGCGCCCGGAAGCGGATTCATCGTGAATGATGCCGCCAAGCCTTCTTTTATGACTAACCTGAACAGGGATAACCTGCCTTCCGTTGCGCACTGAAAGTGAAGTATCCTTATCAACGTAACCATCGTCAATGGCCTTTTTCAGTAAATGTTGAAGTTTGCGGCTGACAGCTGTACCATGCTGTTGAATATCTTTCCTTATCTTTTGCAGTTCGGGTGAGGCATTATCTTTAATCTTGCCAAATTTTGAAAGGATGGAGGCGATGCGGTCGTCAATATAATTATAATAAGGAATACTGCCTGCCAGCTTTTTCAGGTTAGGATATTTATTCTCTGCTGTGTTTTTGAAAAAGCGAATAACAGATTTGATTGCTTCAAGAGATCGCTGCATGTTAAAAACCTCTTCCTCGGTAAAATGCGTTCCTTCAATCCTGACTTTCTTTAAATATGCTGTAATATCAATATAATGACTTACAGGAAAATTGTCTTCGTACTGGCAGATCAATCTGAACTCTGAAGTTAACGCCAGGTTTAATCTGATTTCTTCAGCCTTGTGTGAAAACTGCATTTCGTCTGCTTTAAGCTGACCCAACGCAAAGAGGCAGTTGTCTTTGATCTTTTCACGGATGTGGTCAAAGCCGATTTTCGTTTCGAAGTTTGATGGGTATATCACCTTGGCTGCAATTATCCTGTTCTGCAAATGTAGGAAGATTCAGCAAATAATTGGGATGTGGCAGGAGGATTATAAAAGGTTGTTGTGGTTGTTTTACTGTACCAGCCTGGGTTAGGGTGGGATTATTTTGATTATTCTTAGGTTTTAGGTTAAATCAACTAAATTTGCGTGAAGTTTCTTTCCGGAGGAAGAGATATCTCCGGCGTCATTCATAAATCATCATCATGTTAAAGTACCATATTGTAACACTGGGGTGCCAGATGAACAAATCAGACGGAGAGCGGGTGCAGACTGTGATTGAAGGCATGGGCTACCGGTGGACAGATAAAGAAGAGGAAGCAGGCCTGCTGGGCATTTTGGCCTGTTCTGTCAGGCAGAAGTCTATTGACAAGGTATATTCAAGGATACGTAAATGGAATGCATGGAAGAAAAGCAATAACCTGCTTACATTTGTATCAGGGTGTATTTTGCCAGCTGACCGGACAAAATTTCTGAAGCTTTTTGATTTTATATTTCCGGTAAGTGAAATTTTTCAACTCCCTGATATGATCAGTCAGTATGGTATTGTCACGCCTCATCAGCAGATCACGGCCAAAGCAACTTTGCCTGTCGGCAAATCTGCAGGATTTTCGGATATTCACCTTGATGCTAAACGTGGAAAGGTGGTTCAGCCTCTCTTCGTTAAACCGGAGGAACATATTCACGATTTCTGGACGATCAGGCCTTCCTATAATTCTTCCTGTGAAGCCTATATTCCCATCCAGAATGGCTGTGATAAGTTCTGCACATACTGTGCTGTTCCTTATACAAGGGGGCGTGAAGTGTCACGCTCTTCAGCTGAGATATTGAACGAATTGAAGGAGCTTGTTAAAAAGGGCTATAAATCTGTCACCCTGCTTGGGCAGAATGTAAATTCCTACGGCCTCGATAAACATGGTCACGAGATCACATTTCCACAATTACTCAAAGAAATTGGTGAGTTTGGTCAGAATTCAGGAAAGCGTTTCTGGGTATATTTCACTTCTCCTCATCCTTGTGATATGAGTGATGAAGTGTTTGATGTCATAGCAACGTACCCGTGCCTGGCGAAACAAATTCATCTGCCTTTGCAATCAGGCGATGACGATGTGCTGAAAAAGATGAACCGTAAACATACAGTTGAGGATTATATGAAGATCATAGCCTCAATACGGAAGTTTTTGCCTGATGCAACAATTTTTACCGATATCATCGTAGGTTTTACAGGCGAAAATGAGGAACAATTTGAGCATTCACGCCAGATAATGGAGATCGTAAAATACAATATGGCCTATGTCGCCATTTATTCACCCAGGCCTGGTGCCGTAAGTGCAAAATGGGAAGATGACGTTCCTATGGATGTGAAAAAACAACGGTTGCACAAGCTTAATGAAGAGCTCATAAAACATACAAAAGAGTATAACCGCCGGTTGATTGGCAGAAAGATCAGCATACTGGTAACCGGCACTGACCGTAAAGGAGGATTTCTGTCGGGTTATACCGAAGGAAGGATTGTTGCCCGTTTCGCTTCAACAGACCGCTCTCTTATTGGTTCTTATGCTGAAATAGAGGTTGCTTCAGCTTCACCATACGCTATTGAAGGAGAGTTAGTTCTGAAACCTGAATTTCCGGTTCGATGAGCAAGAAGATCGCATTCAAAACCCTGGGTTGCCGGTTAAACCAGTTTGAAACAGATGCCCTGCTGACTGATTTTTATAAAGCGGGTTATGAGATTGTTGGATTCAATGACAGGGCTGATGTATATGTCATCAATACATGTACGGTGACAAACCAGGGTGATCATAAGTCGAGAACAGCCATTAACCAGGCTGTGCGAAAAAGAGGAGGATCTCTGGTCGTGGTCACCGGGTGTATGGCAACAAGTCAGAAAGCTTACCTCGAGGGTCGCGATGACATAAACTATGTTGTTGAGAATCCTTGTAAAAGCCGGATATTGCAGTTGGTTGAAGCACATTTCAGGGGCGTGATCATTCAACCCGAAAGCCTGCCGCATGACCTGTTTGATTTCACAACGGCTGAAAAAAGTTTTCATACCCGCAGTATGATAAAAATACAGGATGGTTGTGATAATTTCTGCAGTTACTGTATTGTACCCTATGTGAGAGGCAGAGCTGTAAGCCGTCCGGTTAACGATGTGCTTCGTCATATCACAGAGGTGACTGCCCTGGGATTTAAAGAGGTGGTATTGACCGGCGTCAATATCAGTCGTTATGATTACAACGGCACTGGTTTTGAAAAGCTGATTGAAAAAATTCTTGCCCTGCAGGGTAATTTCCGGTTAAGGATATCATCACTCGAACCTGATGGCATAGGTGATCATTTTGCTGACCTGTTCAGTCATGAAAAGCTTTGTCCGCATTTGCACCTCTGCCTTCAAAGTGGCAGTGACAGGATTTTGGAGAAGATGAAAAGAACCAATACTGTGCGGGATTATTATGCTGTGATTGACAGATTACTTGCCAGGCATCCTCTTTTTAATTTAACAACAGATGTTATTGTTGGTTTTCCGGGAGAAACTGACAGCGATTTTGAGGAAACATGCCGTGTGGTGAAAGATATTGGATTCAGTCATGTGCACACCTTTAAATTTTCTGTCAGGAAAGGAACAAAGGCCGAGAAAATGCCGGATCAGATCGGTGAAAACGTTAAAAAGCAACGCAGTGAAATTATCCGGAATATTTCAGAAGAGAATAGGAAGAAATATTATACGCGTTTTATCGGGGAAAAACAGACCGTACTGGTTGAAAAGGTTACCAGGCAAGGCCTGGCGAGAGGCTATGGAGAACATTACCTTCCTGTTGAATTCAGGTCAGGCCGTACGGAGCATAATTATTTTGCTCAGGTGCAGGTCAGGGCCGTCGTTTCGGGAGGAAAGCATCTTGTTTTACGCGGATGTATTGTGTGTCGTGACAATTGAGATGGGCGGACCGCCTTACAGCCGTCAGGCAGGTCATGCAGTCATGCAGTTGTGCAGTCTTTGATCTTTAATCTTTGATCTTTGATCTTTAATCTTGGTTCTTGGCTATACGGAATAATCTGCTGTTTTTTTGGGCTGATAAATTTGAACGGCGTTGTTCAATCCATTACATTTACGGTTCAATTGGTTTTTTTGTATATGACGGATGAGTGAAACAAAAAATAAGTTTCTGAATAAGATCATTCAATGGCAGATAGATAATCTCAGTCACAGACAATTGTTGTATGTGTTAAGTTTTTTTATTGGCATTATCAGTGGTCTGGCCGCACTCATTCTTAAAAATGCCGTTCATTATACGCATTTGTTTGTGACTTCCCGGCTGCATATTGAGGGCATTAATCTTTTTTATCTTGCTTATCCCTTAATTGGGGTGTTCCTGACGGTATTGTTTGTCAGGTTTTTAATTAAAGATGAAATGGGTCATGGCATTACAAAGGTTCTTTTTTCGATATCAAAGAATAACGGGAATATAAAGCCCCACAACAGTTTCTCGTCTATTATCACAAGCACGCTGACAATTGGATTTGGCGGATCGGTGGGACTTGAATCTCCGGTTGTGGTGACCGGATCATCCATAGGCTCCAATCTGGGCCGTTATTTCGGGATGAATTACAAATCAATCATTACACTTATAGGATGCGGTGCCGCAGGGGCAATAGCCGGAATTTTCAAAGCCCCTATTGCAGCGGTTATTTTTGGTCTTGAAGTCCTGATGCTCGACCTGACCATGTGGTCGATTATTCCGTTGTTGATTTCCTCAGTTACCGGTGCCACCTTATCGTATTTCTTTCTGGGGAAAGGTGTCATTCTGCCATTCAAACTCGATATGACCTTTTCTCTTCACAATATCCCCTATTACATTATACTGGGTATTCTTGCTGGATTGATATCAACCTATTTTACACAGATTACCATCTATACTGAATCGTTGTATGGACGTATCCGCAGTCCCTGGATACGCATGGTAACAGGGGGGGGCATTTTGGGTATATTGATTCTGTTCTTTCCTCCGCTTTACGGAGAGGGCTATGATATCCTCAATGATATTTTAAACGGTGAGATTGGAGAGCTTGCGAGGGGAAGTTTTTTTGATGCCGTTAATCATAAGACCTGGGTTTTGTTGGTTTTCTTAACTCTGGTCATCATGGTTAAACCTGTTGCCATGACCGCTACTACCGGTGCCGGAGGTGTGGGTGGCATATTTGCTCCTACCTTGTTTATCGGCGGTTTTCTGGGCTTTCTAATTTCCAGACTGTTGAATCAGTTTGACTTTATAAACCTGCCTGAACGCAATTTTGCCCTTGCCGGTATGGCAGGACTGATGGCTGGTGTTATGCATGCCCCGCTGACTGCCATCTTTTTAATTGCTGAAATAACCGGTGGCTACAGCATGTTCATACCCCTCATCATTACCGCTACAATTGCCTATATTACGAATAAATACTTTGTTCATCATTCCATTTACACCCATCGTCTTGCCCTGCGGGGTGAGCTTATCACACACCACAAGGACAAAGCCGTCCTGACTTTGCTGGAAATGAACAAGGTGATTGAAAAAGATCTGGTGCCCGTTTCAGCCGATGATTCACTTGGTAAACTCATTAAAGTCATTTCACGCTCAAACCGGAATATTTTTCCTGTCGTTAATCGCGATCATATGCTGGTTGGCATTGTGCTGCTGGATAACATCAGGCATATCATGTTTAATACTGAAATGTATAATACTGTTTTTGTCCGCGATATCATGCTGCTGCCCCCTGCCCATATTTCTCCGGGTGAACCTATGGAAAATGTGATGAAGAAATTCGAGGAGAACGGGGCATGGAACCTCCCGGTTATTGACAACGGGAAATATGTTGGCTTTATCTCAAAATCGAAACTGTTTTCGGTATACCGCAATTGGCTGATTGAGATATCTGAGGAATAGATAAAAGAATAAAGATCAAAGATCAAAGATCAAAGATCAAAGACTGCACGACTGCATGACCTCCCTATCCGGCAGACCGGCAACAGAGAACCGACAACTTATAACAACCACAACAACCGACAACCACTAACAAAAACTTATGATTGATATCTTTCAGTCGTTTTCCTGCTGTTGAAATAATGTTGTAAACCTTAACCAAACTATTTTTTTTACTTCATGCAAAAAGTTATTTTTGGAATTGATTCTGAACAGCTATTTTTTTTAAAACACTTAATATGGAAAAAGATAACCTTATTTTTCAATTGATCAGAAAGGAATATGAACGGCAGCTTCATGGCATAGAGCTGATTGCTTCAGAAAACTTTGTGAGCAACCAGGTGCTGGAAGCGATGGGATCATGTTTAACCAATAAATATGCCGAAGGTCTGCCCGGAAAGCGATATTACGGTGGATGTCAGGTGGTTGATGAGGTAGAACAGCTGGCCATTGACAGGATCAAGGAATTATTCAATGCCGAATGGGTTAATGTACAACCTCATTCAGGCGCACAGGCCAATGCTGCTGTTATGCTGGCCGTGTTAAAACCCGGTGATTCTTTTATGGGCCTTGATCTCTCTCATGGTGGTCACCTTTCCCATGGATCTCCGGTAAATTCTTCAGGCATACTTTACAGGCCGGTGGCCTATACTCTGAATCCCGACACAGAGCAGGTAGACTATGATAAGCTTGAGGAAACAGCCCTTCGTGAAAAACCTAAGCTTATCATTGCCGGCGCTTCAGCTTATTCACGAGACTGGGATTATGAACGTATGCGAAGAATTGCTGATAAGGTGGGCGCTTTGCTGATGGCCGATATTGCACATCCTGCCGGTTTGATAGCAAAGGGTCTGCTGAAGCACCCTTTCCCCCATTGCCATATCGTTACCACCACAACACATAAAACATTGCGTGGTCCAAGAGGAGGCCTCATTATGATGGGCAGTGATTTTAATAACCCATGGGGACTGAACACACCAAAAGGTGAGGTCAAAAAGATGTCACAGGTTCTTGACATGGCTGTCTTCCCTGGTATTCAGGGTGGCCCCCTCGAGCATGTCATTGCCGCAAAAGCCGTTTCCTTTGGGGAAGCACTGACCGATTCTTATCTTGATTATGTCAGACAGGTGAAAAAGAATGCCGCTGTAATGGCAAAATGTTTCATTGATAAAGGATACAAAGTTGTTTCAAATGGTACTGATAACCATTCTATGCTGATTGACCTTCGTACAAAAGTGCCTGATATAACAGGTAAAATGGTTGAAAATGTGCTTGTTAAAGCTGATATTACCCTTAATAAGAACATGGTGCCCTTTGACAGCCGCACACCATTCACCACATCCGGGGTCAGGGTGGGGACACCGGCTATTACGACACGTGGAGCTAAAGAAGATCTCATTGAACAGATTGTGGAAATGATTGATGATGTTATTATGCACATTGATGATGACGGAACGATTGAAACGGTGAGAAAAAAAGTTAATCGGCTGATGAGCGAATATCCGTTGTTTGCGTACTAAGGGTTTGATGGTTTGAAGATTTGGCGGACTGCCTGCCGTCCATGCAGGTTTTAAGAATATGAGGTCCTGCCGGCATGTAGCCAAGAACCAAGAACAAAGAGCCAAGAACAAAGAAGATTACAAACTTTATGACCAACAGCCTAACAGCTTTCTTGACCAGCAGACCAGAAGACCAGAAGACCAGAAGACCAGCAGACCAGCAGACAGGCCCACAACCACAACAACCACAACAACCACAACAACCACAACAACCACAACAACCACAACAACCACAACAACCA
>JAFGTR010000178.1 GCA_016934055.1 Bacteroidales bacterium
AGACCAGAAGACTGCCTGACCAACCACAACAACATACAACAATGACAACCGACAACTAATACAATATATGCCCATTATTGAAGGACCGAATACCGAATACCTTCTCTCCTAAAACTCCGGGCATGGCAGGCTGCCTTTTTTCTTACGGCGGGGCAGCAGGAATTTGTAGCTTATGGAAATCTCATGCGAGCCCAGGGCATGGGCTATAAGGTTAGATATGGTAATGTCATAGCTGTAACCGATATTGAAATGAGTAGTCTTGTAGCCTACCAGCACCACAAAGGCATCTCCGCGTTCCGATGTTTTGAACGGGGGCAATCCCCTGTACCAGAGACCAAGGACAAGCGGGTTTTTGTGCCAGTAAACGCCAAGATCGAGTTGTGTGTACTGGGCCTGGGTTTTAAGCAGGAATGCCAGTGTCATTGTTTCATCAAGAGGTTTCAGTAATCTGCCTCTCCTTACCAGTTCAACGCCCCCGAAAACTGATACCCGTATGGGTACCTTAACCTTATCGGCATATAATGATACATTCGGACGCAACAGATGATCGACCGTAACACCGCCCCAAATCCGTTTACTGTAAAACAGGGTTGACAGGGCCAGGTCAACATCACGGGCTTTGGTGAGTGCAGGCGGGGTGGGGGCAGGCTCATCATAATTCATGACATCGTCGATGAACGTAAGCTTGTCGAATGCCAGTCCTGTTTCGCGGTATGAAAAATGAAGTCCGGGCCGGATAAAGGCTGTATGTTTGACTTTAATGTTATAGGCATATTGGGCGCCAACGCTGAATGTACCGAGTTCACCGGCTCCGGCAATATCACGGTAGGCCAGGAAACCGATGCCGCTGTTGAAAGCCTCAAAATAATGGTCATAAGAGAAACTGTAGGTGATAAACGTTGATGGCAAAGCAATCCACTGATCGCGGAAATTGGCACACAACCGGCTGCCTCCTGTGGCACCTGCAAAAGACGGAGCCAGGTACAGGGGGTTGGAATAAAACTGCGAAAACTGGGGATCCTGTCCGAAGCCATTATGCCAGCTGAGTATTATAACAAGAAATAACGATATGTAGAATCGGGACATTCAGGAGTTATTCAATTTACCTTTAATACTTATTACGAATCTGTTTATAACATGGTTTGCCTATTTTGGTAAAAAATAGAGATTTCTGATAAATTATTGTTAATAATTGACATGTTATTTATGAACACCTTAATCTTCAAGGGTGCAAAAAATAAGATTATTATTCAGGGCAGGAATGAAATCAAAATGATCTGTCTCACTGCGTACCCGGTTCACGCACCAGCAGTGTGACGTCGCCGGCAGCCACATAGGGTTTACCGTCGGTGAAGGTCACATTGACCTTCCACACATATACATCCTGTTTGGCAGGCTTCCCGTTAATGAAACCATTCCATCCTTTTTTCACATCGTCGGTTCTCCATATCATTTCTCCCCAGCGGTTATAGATCTCTAGCTTGTATTTAAGCACGCCGCTGGTGACAGGTCTGAAAATGCTTCTGTCAGGTTTATACGGATCGTAATATTCATCAGCAGGTGACCCGGGATCAATAATGATGGCATTGGGGAAGCTCATCTGCCTGGCGCCTTCCAAAACCAATGGCAGGGGATTCATGAAGGTGTCCAGGCAACCCTCAGCTGTTTCAGCGATCAGTGTGATATAATAATGTCCTACGGAATCGTTATAGATATGAATAGGTTTGAATTCTGTGGAAGTACTGCCATCGCCAAAGTCCCACCAGTATTTACCGTCTTCCTGTATGTCGGTGGCATTAAAAAACTTCACAGGTATGGCAGGTTCATTAAAGCTTTCACTTTGTTTCAATACGGTATCAGGATCAAAATAGAAATTCACAACGGGTTTCGGATATACAAAAATACGTTTGTAATCCCAGTTGGTGCCTCCGTCACCCGATACAGACAGACGAACCATGTACACTCCGGCAGTATCATAGGTCAGGGATGCCGGGTGGTCATCTGAAGATGTCATTCCCTCATAACCCAGGTCCCATTGATAACTGTCACTGTAAATATATTTGGTGGTTGAAGGAAAATCCACAGCAAGGGGAACACATCCTGCCACATCTGATCCGAGGTCGACCTGGGGCAGGGGCGGATTAATGACGATATAACGGTCAACGGTGTCACTGCATTGCGGATTGGCAGCATTCAGCACTATCATTGAGACAGGTATGCGGTTACCGTTATGGATATCTCCCCAGACCGTATAATCTTTCACAAAAGAAGGCGCAGGTTCGTCGGATGCAGTGCCATCTCCAAAATTCCACGCGTAAGCCCAGGCATTCTGGTTCAGTGTATTGTTGACAAAGGTAACGGACGTGATGTCATCGAGTGTGTCAAAGTCCCGAACGGCCGGAACAGGCATGAATTCACCGGTGGGTTTGGGATAAACCGTCACCATTTTCATGGTGTCATCGGAACAGCCATAAGCCGACTGGGCCATGAAACGCACGGCAAAGGTTTTGTCAGAAGAGGATTCATTAACAAACCTGTAGTAGGCATCTTCGTAATTGCTGAACATCAGGTCATCAATATACCAGTAATATTCATCTTCATTCGTTGCTGTTCCGTCAAAGTTGATGTGAAGCGGATTGCAGCCGTTCCACAAAGGGGCGGTAAAATCAGCCGTTACGTCGGGATAGACCTGAACCGGCCTGATGATGGTATCACCACACAGGTATGCCGAGGTGACTATGAGCTGAATCTGATTTTCGATTATGGAAGAGCCGTTATTATAGAATGTTACTGAAGGATTTTGTAAGGTGCTTGTGTTCCCGTTATCGAAGTCCCAGGCGTAGTTGAGGTCTGTGCCTTTTGACCTGTTTGTTAAAGGTACGGTAAACGGCGGGCAGTCGGCTGTTACAGGATACGTGAAATCAGCAAGAGGTTTGGGATGTACTGTTATTTCTCTTGTCACCGAACTGTCACAGCCAAATTCCGAGGTGGCCGTGAGCTGAACCGTGAAGGCCTGGTCATTTGTGTGGCTGTAGTTTTTATAAGCATGTACCGGGTTTTCATCCGTTGAAGATGAACCGTCGCCAAAGTTCCAGTGATAGTTCAGGGGCACGGCAGGCTGTGAACTATTGATGAATGTGGTTGCATGCGGGTAACAGAACTCCTGGTCATCGACATTGAAGGCGGCTCTTACCTGCGGATTTACGGTAATGCTTTCAATCCATGAAGTATCACAACCCTGTGCATTTGTAACGGTGAGATTGATCTCACGGTTAAAGCTGGCATCACTTGTATTGGAATAGGTATGCCAGAATTCAACATCGGTTTTTTCCTCATCTGTTGATCCGTCATTTTCATAATCCCAGTAATAGTGGTTGATACCCCCCCTTGTGTTGATGCGGTTGATATGAAATGGTTCGTCTGAGCATATCGACGGCCTGTCAATGGTGAAATTGGCATATATGTATGGATAGATTTCAACCTGTACTGTTGTATCATCAAAACATCCGTACTGCGTCATGGCTGACATATATATATTGCGATACAAGCTGGCAGAGTTGGTGTTGGAATATAAATGCGGATCGGGCTGTATTTTATTGGAATACTTGCCATCACCAAAATTCCAGAGGAATGTCGTCCCCGGTATTATATTACTCTGATTGGTAAAATTTATGAGCAGGGGCTCACATCCGGCAAGTCTATCAGGGGTGAAACGGGCAAAAACTTCGGGGAAAACGGTCACAGTATCTCGCTTTATGTCTTCACAACCATGGCTGTTAAGCGTTCTGAGCCTGATTTCATAATCCTGTGGCAAAAGACTCGTATTATGATATACAGGTATGTCAGGATCATCAAAAGTGGTCATCATAAGTGAATCATCAGGCGTATATTGCCATATAAAATCAGTAATGCCGCCTGATGAAAAATTATCAACCCTGATCTTGAAAGGGGAACAACTGTCGAGTCTGCTGATTGAGAAGTCTGCATTAACATTGGAATATACCTGCACAGGCTTTGTCATGGCGCTGTCGCAACCAACAGAATTGGTGACCGTAAGCGTCACATAATATGTTGTATCATAGGCCGTATTATTCTGATATAACTTCGGTGGCGGGTCCTGGCTTGTTGAAGAGGTCTTATCACCAAAATCCCAGCTGTAATTTACATTCTTGCCTTTTGAGTCATTGATAAATGAGACGGGCAGCGGGTTGCACCCTACATTCGATGTTCCGAAATCAAAGTTGGCGGCCACCTGCGGGAAAAGGAAAATTGACCTTTGCATAGAATCGGCACAGCCATAAATATTGGTAGCCCGCATGTTAATATAAAATGTCGTATCGTTGTCAGTGTTGTTTTCAAATGTATGGGAAAGCGTACCGGGCAGGTAGGTAATATCATCGGTCCCATCTCCGAAATCCCAGTCAAACTGGCTGCCTCCGAGCGATATATTTGAAATATCAACCGTCACGGGTGAACAATTATTCTGAAAATCAATGGAGAAATTAGCCCT
>JAFGTR010000179.1 GCA_016934055.1 Bacteroidales bacterium
TCTAATATTCAAATTATGGCTAAAGAAAAATTTGAAAGGTCTAAACCGCATGTCAATATCGGGACAATCGGTCATGTTGACCATGGTAAAACCACATTAACGGCAGCAATTACCAAAGTTTTGGAAAAACAGGGGTTTGCAAGTTTCCGTTCCTTTGATTCTATTGATAACGCACCTGAAGAAAAGGAAAGAGGTATTACAATTAATACAGCGCATATTGAATATCAAACAGACAAAAGGCACTATGCACATGTTGACTGTCCGGGTCATGCCGACTATGTTAAAAACATGGTAACAGGTGCTGCCCAGATGGACGGTGCTATTCTTGTTGTAGCTGCAACCGATGGCCCCATGCCGCAAACACGCGAACATATCCTTCTGGCACGTCAGGTAAATGTTCCAAAGATTGTTGTGTTCCTCAACAAAGTTGACCTGGTTGAAGATCCTGAAATTATTGAACTGGTTGAAATGGAAGTTCGTGAATTGCTGACCTTCTATAAGTTTGATGGTGACAACGCACCGGTTATTCATGGTTCTGCCCTTGGAGCACTCAATGGCGAAGCCAAATGGGAAGAAAAGGTGATTGAACTTATGAATGTTGTTGACGAATATATACCCATTCCTCCCCGTGACAAGGAAAAGCCTTTCCTCATGCCGGTTGAAGATGTTTTCTCAATTACCGGACGTGGTACAGTAGCTACCGGAAGAATTGAGACAGGTGTTGTTCATACGGGTGATGAACTTGAAATGATCGGTTTGGGTGCTGAAAAAAGGAAGACTGTTGTTACAGGTGTTGAAATGTTCCGTAAGATCCTTGATGACGGAGAAGCAGGTGACAATGTCGGACTGCTGCTGCGTGGTGTTGATAAAAGGGAAATCAAGCGTGGTATGGTACTGGCAAAACCCGGTTCTATCACACCTCATACCAAATTCAAAGCGAGCGTATATATTCTGAAGAAGGAAGAAGGTGGTCGTCATACACCATTCCACAATCACTACCGTCCGCAATTCTATCTCAGAACACTTGATATCACCGGTGAAATTCAGCTTCCTGAAGGAACTGAAATGGTCATGCCCGGTGATAATACCACAATTACTGTACAGCTCATTTATCCGGTTGCCATAAACCAGGGATTACAGTTTGCTATCCGCGAAGGTGGCCGGACTGTTGGAGCAGGCCAGGTAACAGAAATAATTGAATAACATTCCAATGTCATCCAACAGATTCATCCTGTAAACAAACAGGATGAATCTGACCTGATATTGACACGGGTGTAGCTCAGTTGGTAGAGCACTGGTCTCCAAAACCAGGTGTCGGGCGTTCGAGTCGCTCCTCCCGTGCAAAGTAAACAGATTATGAAAGGTATTATTCTGTATGTTCAGGAGGTGTATAACGAGTTACTGCATAAGGTAACCTGGCCTTCCTGGAAAGAACTTCAGGGCAGCGCAATCCTGGTTATGATCACATCTCTGCTGATTGCCCTTATAGTAGCCTTGATGGATCTCGGATTCAAAAATCTTATGCATATAATTTATAATTTATTTTCTTAAATATCCCTAATCTGGATTATTAGATAATGGAAGATCTGCAAAAAAAGTGGTATGTTATTAGGGCTATTGGTGGTAAGGAAAAGAAGGTGAAGGAATACATCGAAAGTGAAATTTCACGTCTTAACTTACAGGACTATGTTTCACAGGTGTTGATCCCACAGGAAAAGATTTACCAGATCCGGAACGGGAAAAAGATCAGCAAAGAACGCAATTATTTCCCGGGATATGTTCTGGTTGAAGCTGCCATGGTTGGGGAAATTCCTCATATCCTGACCAATATTACACATGTTATTGGTTTTCTGGGAGCCAAAGGTGATGAAATGCCAACACCTTTGCGGCAATCAGAAGTAAACCGGATCTTAGGGAAGGTTGACGAACTTGCTGAAGGGGATGAAGAATTGAATGTTCCCTTTTATGTCGGTGAATCCGTGAAAGTAATTGACGGACCGTTCAACAGTTTTACCGGTATCATTGAAGAGGTCAATGAAGAAAAAAAGAAACTGAAGGTGATGGTTAAGATTTTCGGCAGAAAAACTCCGCTTGAGCTCAGTTTCATGCAGGTTGAAAAGGAATAACATAAACAAAAATAAACGTTGCTGGTGGTTATGACAACCCATAATGCTTCCTGGATGATCATCAGACTGACGTCAATTTCAATTACAAATCAGAAACAAGTAAACTATGGCAAAAGAGGTTGCTGGATTGATTAAACTACAGATCAAAGGTGGTGCTGCCAATCCGTCTCCACCGGTAGGTCCGGCCCTGGGTTCAAAAGGAGTGAACATAATGGACTTTTGTACACAGTTCAATTCACGCACTCAGGATAAAGCCGGTAAACTTCTACCAGTGGTGATAACGGTATTCAGCGATAAGTCTTTTGACTTCATCGTGAAAACACCTCCGGTGGCCGTTCAGCTTTTGGAGGCTAGCAAGCAGAAGTCAGGTTCATCTGAACCAAACCGCAACAAGATAGCTTCCGTTACCTGGGAACAGGTAAAAGCCATTGCTGAAGACAAGATGTCGGATTTAAACTGCTTCACGGTCGACTCAGCAATGAAAATGGTTGCAGGCACTGCCCGTAGTATGGGAATCACGATCAAAGGTGAATCCCCTCTTACAAATAATAATTAATTTCCGGATTAACATGGTAAAACTAACGAAAAACAGAAAGTTAGCACTGGAAAAAATCGAGTCTGAAAAACAATATAAACTTTCAGAAGCCGCCAAGCTGGTGAAAGATGTAACAAGCACCAAATTTGATGCTTCTGTTGATATTGATGTAAGGCTGGGTATTGATCCGAAAAAGGCTAACCAGATGGTTAGGGGCGTGGTTACTTTACCCCATGGCACCGGTAAACAAATTCGGGTTCTTGTTTTATGTACTCCCGATAAGGAGGAAGAAGCAAAAGCTGCAGGCGCAGATTATGTTGGCCTTGATGATTATATTGAGAAAATTCAGAACGGCTGGACTGATGTGGACGTGATTATCACTATGCCTGCTGTAATGGGCAAAATAGGAAAGCTGGGTAAAGTATTAGGGCCCAGGGGACTTATGCCTAACCCGAAAAGCGGAACCGTTACCATGGAAATAGGAAAAGCTGTAAAAGAAGTCAAACAAGGTAAGATCGATTTTAAAGTAGATAAATCAGGTATTGTTCATACTTCTGTCGGAAAAGTATCATTCACAGCAGATAAGATTGTGGATAACGCACGCGAATTTATCCACACACTGGTAAAACTGAAACCAACATCTGCAAAAGGTACTTATATCCGCAGCATTTTTCTTTCAAGTACCATGAGCCCGGGTATTAAAGTCGATGCCAAAGCATTCGACGAATAATTGTTAAAGACCTTAAAGTATTATGAAAAGGGAAGATAAAAATACAATCATCGATAACCTGACTGAATCGATTGAAAATTCAAAACATTTCTACCTGACAGATATCTCGACGCTTAATGCCGAATCAACAAGCAAACTCAGGAGAGCCTGTTTTGAGAAAGAGATTCAACTGGTTGTTGTAAAAAATACCCTGCTCAGAAAAGCTTTAGAAAAGTTTGACACTAAGTTTGAGGAATTGTTTGGCCTGTTGAAGGATTCAACATCCATTATGTTTACCGAAGGAGCAAGCATACCGGCCAAGCTGATCAAAGAATTCCGCAAAACAAGCGACAGACCTGTTCTGAAAGCTGCTTATGTTGAGGAGTCGATCTACATTGGCGATGATCAACTTGATGCATTGTCAAATATTAAGTCTAAGGAAGAACTCATTGGTGACATCATTCTTTTATTAAAGTCACCTGCACAGAATATTCTTTCCGCTTTACAGTCAGGTAATACTAAACTGGCTGGTCTTGTTAAAACATTATCAGAAAAAGAATAATTATTTATAACCGATTAAATACAATAAACATGGCAGATTTAAAAGCATTTGCTGAACAATTGGTAAACTTAACTGTAAAAGAAGTTAACGAATTAGCAAAAATACTCAAAGAAGAATACGGTATCGAACCCGCAGCAGCAGCTGTAGCAGTTGCAGGGCCGGCTGCCGGTGGTGCCGGCGAAGCCGGGAAAGCCGAAGAAAAATCAGCTTTCACAGTCTTCATGAACCATCCGGGCGGAGCCAAACTGCAAATAGTTAAGCTGGTGAAAGACATCACCGGGCTCGGACTGAAAGAAGCAAAAGAACTGGTTGACAAAGCACCTGTAGCTATTAAAGAAAACTTATCCAAGGAAGAAGCTGAAGGTATTAAAGGTCAATTAGCTGAAGCCGGAGCCGACGTTGAGCTTAAATAAGTGTGCCCCGGATTGCAACTTACAGGTTTAATCCCGATGTTTTCGGGATTAAACCTTTTTGTCATTTCTTATAACGAGCGTTCAACATTTTTAAATTACTGTAATGTCGAATAATACATCCGAGCGAATTAATTTCGTACGCACCAAAAACCAATTATCATATCCGGATTTTCTTGATGTCCAACTTAAATCCTTCAGGGACTTTTTTCAACTTGAGACCACGCCGGAAAACCGGAAAAATGAGGGATTGTTTAAAGTATTTCAGGAAAACTTCCCGATAACGGATACAAGAAACAATTTTGTCCTCGAATTTCTGGATTATTTTGTTGACCCGCCCCGTTATTCTATTGATGAATGTATTGAACGGGGATTGACGTACAGTGTGCCGCTTAAAGCAAAACTTAAGCTTTATTGCACCGATCCTGAGCATGAGGACTTTGATACGGTGATACAGGATGTATATCTGGGGACAATACCCTATATGACTGACAGAGGTCTTTTTGTAATAAACGGTGCTGAACGTGTTGTAGTGTCGCAGCTGCACAGGTCCCCCGGCGTATTTTTCGGCCAAAGCATCCATGCCAATGGCACTAAATTGTATTCCGCACGCATTATTCCCTTTAAAGGCTCGTGGATAGAATTTGCAACCGATATAAACAATATCATGTATGCTTATATCGATCGTAAAAAGAAATTACCTGTAACAACACTGTTCAGAGCTATCGGATATGAAAGCGACAAAGAAATCCTGGAAATCTTTGACCTGGCCGATGAAATAAAAGTGTCTAAAACAGCCCTAAAAAAGCTCGTTGGACGCAAACTGGCTGCGCGTGTTTTGAATTCATGGGTCGAAGATTTCGTGGATGAAGATACCGGAGAAGTCGTGTCTATTGAACGGAATGAAATAATCATCGACAGGGAAACCCTGTTACAGGATGAACATATTGACGCCATTGTAGACTCAGGCGTTAAAACCATCCTCCTGCATAAAGAAGGGCAAAATCTGTCAGATTTTGAGATCATCTATAACACACTGCAGAAAGACCCGTGTAACTCTGAAAAAGAAGCCGTTTTACACATCTATCGTCAGCTGCGTAATTCTGAACCACCTGACGAAGCTACTGCGCGTGATGTAATCGACAAGCTTTTCTTCTCTGACAAGCGGTATGACCTTGGTGAGGTAGGACGATACAGGATCAACCGCAAGCTTGGCCTGGATACACCCATGGATACCAAAGTGCTGACCAAGGAAGATATTATCAAAATCATCAAATATCTCATTGAACTGATCAACTCAAAGACTGATGTTGATGATATCGACCACCTGAGCAACCGTCGTGTCAGAACTGTAGGCGAACAGCTGGCCACACAGTTTGGGGTAGGACTTGCCAGAATGTCAAGGACCATCAGGGAAAGAATGAACGTGCGTGACAATGAAGTGTTCACTCCCATCGACCTGGTCAATTCCAAGACCCTGTCATCGGTTATCAATTCATTTTTCGGCACGAACCAGCTTTCCCAGTTCATGGACCAGACCAATCCGCTGGCTGAAATTACACATAAAAGAAGGATGTCTGCACTCGGTCCCGGCGGCCTTTCACGTGAGAGAGCCGGCTTTGAGGTACGTGACGTTCATTATACCCATTACGGCAGACTGTGTCCTATTGAAACACCCGAAGGTCCAAACATCGGCTTAATTTCATCTTTGTGCGTTTATGCCAAAATAAACGATCTGGGATTCATTGAAACACCTTACCGTAAAGTTGAAAACGGGAAAGTAGACCTGACGAACGAAGGTATAATCTGGCTCAGTGCTGAAGAAGAGGAATCAAAAGTCATTGCACAGGCTAATGCTCCGCTTAACGATGACGGAACCTTCGTTAACACCAAGGTTAAAGCACGCTATAACGGTGATTTCCCCGTGGCTGATGCGCAGGAAATCGACCTGATGGACGTGGCACCTAACCAGATATCCTCCATCGCAGCATCTTTAATACCATTCCTCGAACATGACGACGCCAACCGTGCGCTGATGGGATCCAATATGATGAGGCAGGCTGTCCCGCTGATCTTTCCCGAAGCTCCAATTGTCGGTACTGGCATTGAAGAAGGCGTTGTTAGTGATTCACGGTTCCTTGTCATTGCAGAAAATGACGGCGTGGTGGAATATGCCGATGCCAATGAAATCGTTGTCCGATACGCTATGACCGAAGAAGAGAAATTCGTGAGTTTCGATGGCGACATCAAAAGGTATAAACTTCAGAAATACAGGAAAACAAATCAGAACACCTGTATCAACCTGAAACCCATTGTAAAAAAAGGAGAAAAGATCACCAAAGGCCAGATTCTCACGGAAGGTTATTCTACACGCAATGGAGAGCTGGCATTGGGTCGTAATCTTATGGTTGCCTTCATGCCATGGAAAGGTTACAATTTTGAGGATGCCATCGTCATCTCCGAAAGAGTTGTAAGAGAAGATCTGTTCACATCAATTCATATTGATGAATACATGCTCGAAGTCCGGGATACAAAGCGCGGCCTTGAAGAACTTACAGCCGATATTCCCAACGTAAGTGAGGAAGCTACCCGAAACCTTGATGAAAACGGTTTGATACGGATCGGTGCAGAAGTCTCTCCCGGTGATATCCTCATCGGGAAAATCACACCCAAAGGTGAATCTGATCCATCACCTGAAGAAAAGCTGCTTCGTGCCATTTTCGGCGACAAAGCCGGAGATGTAAAAGATGCTTCCCTTAAAGCACCTCCTTCGTTGCAGGGTGTGATAATCGATAAAAAACTCTTTTCCCGGTCTATTAAGGACAAGAAGTTGAAATCATCAACAAAGCCAATTCTTGACAAGATAGAAGAAGAATTTGAAAGGAATACGAATGAGCTGAAAGCAAAACTTATTGACAAGCTCTTTATCCTGGTAAACGGCAAAACATCACAAGGGGTAAAAGACTATTACAATGTTGATGTCATTGCCAAAGGTGCCAAATTCACCCAGAAAGTCCTGCAGGATATCGATTACATGTAGATAAATCCGAATAAATGGACGACGGACAAGGACAAGAACAACCAGATTAAAATGCTGATTCATAATTATATCATCAAATTCAAAGAAGTTGATGCCATATATAAACGAAAGAAATACAGCATTACAATCGGTGACGAACTGCCTGCCGGTATTGTTCAGCTGGCGAAAGTATACGTGGCTCAGAAACGCAAAGTTAAGGTGGGTGATAAAATGGCAGGCCGCCATGGCAATAAAGGCATAATTTCAAGGATCGTCCGTATGGAGGATATGCCATTCCTTGAAGATGGCACACCTGTTGATATCGTTCTAAACCCTCTTGGCGTTCCTTCACGTATGAACCTGGGGCAGATTTATGAGACTGTACTTGGATGGGCCGGTTTGAAACTGGGCCGTAAATTCTCATCACCCATCTTCGATGGTGCCAACATAAACCAGATCACCGAACTTACTGATAAAGCAAAACTGCCGAAATACGGTAAAACATATCTTTATGACGGAGGAACCGGTGAACGTTTTGACCAACCTGCCACAGTGGGCGTCATTTATATGCTGAAACTGGGTCATATGGTCGATGATAAGATGCATGCACGCTCCATCGGACCTTACTCGCTGATCACCCAACAACCTCTGGGCGGAAAAGCTCAGTTCGGAGGCCAGCGATTCGGTGAAATGGAGGTTTGGGCACTTGAAGCTTTCGGTGCTGCGCACATATTACAGGAAATCCTGACCATCAAATCAGACGACGTCATTGGCAGGGCTAAAGCCTATGAATCAATTGTGAAAGGAGAACCCCTGCCCCCGGCAGGTATTCCTGAATCGCTGAATGTATTGCTTCATGAACTCAGAGGCCTCGGTTTAAGCATTAACCTGGTATAATTTGATGTGAATATTTTAATCTGATAAAATAAAAATACACCATATGTCATTCAGAAGGGACAACAAAGCAAAGGCTAACTTCACCAAGATTGCCATCAGTCTTGCTTCACCCGAAGAAATACTGGAACGTTCCAGCGGGGAAGTGTTAAAGCCAGAAACAATCAACTACCGGACTTACAAACCAGAAAGAGATGGATTGTTTTGTGAGAGAATTTTCGGGCCGGTTAAAGACTATGAATGCCATTGCGGAAAATACAAAAGAATCCGTTACAAAGGCATTGTGTGTGACCGTTGTGGCGTTGAAGTAACTGAAAAGAAAGTACGGCGTGAACGAATGGGACATATCTCCCTTGTCGTTCCTGTGGCCCATATATGGTATTTCCGTACTCTGCCGAATAAAATAGGTTATTTGCTTGGATTGCCTTCAAAAAAACTCGATTCGATAATTTATTATGAGCGCTATGTGGTCATAAATCCCGGTATTAAATCAGCAGATGGTGTTCAATATCTTGATTTCCTGACAGAAGAAGAATACCTCGACATTCTGGATTCTCTCCCCAAGGAAAACCAGCTCCTTGATGACAGTCATCCTGACAAGTTTATTGCCAACATGGGAGCAGAAGCACTGCATCAGCTGCTTGAAAGACTTGACCTTGACAGCCTCTCTTACGAGCTTCGCCATAAAGCCAATACAGAAACATCTCAACAGCGAAAGAATGAAGCCCTTAAAAGACTGCAGGTGGTTGAAGCTTTTCGGGCTTCAAAAGGCGTTAATCATCCTGAATGGATGATCATAAAAGTTGTCCCTGTAATTCCGCCCGAATTGAGGCCCCTGGTGCCCCTTGATGGCGGAAGATTTGCCACTTCCGACCTGAATGATCTTTACCGCAGGGTTATTATCCGCAATAACCGGCTGAAAAGGCTGATTGAAATAAAAGCGCCGGAAGTCATCCTGAGAAATGAAAAAAGGATGTTACAGGAAGCCGTTGACTCGCTTTTCGACAATTCACGCAAATCAAATGCTGTAAAAACTGATGCTAACCGTCCTCTGAAATCACTCAGTGACAGTCTGAAAGGAAAACAAGGTCGTTTCCGCCAGAACCTGCTGGGTAAACGTGTCGACTATTCAGCACGATCGGTAATCGTTGTAGGCCCTGAGCTTCAGCTGCATGAGACAGGCCTGCCAAAAGAAATGGCAGCTGAACTTTATAAACCATTTATCATCCGTAAACTGATCGAAAGAGGCATAGTAAAAACGGTGAAATCTGCCAAAAAGATTGTTGACAGAAAAGATCCTGTTGTCTGGGACATCCTCGAAAATGTTCTGAAAGGCCATCCTGTTCTTCTTAACAGGGCTCCTACCTTACACAGACTTGGCATACAGGCTTTTCAGCCCAAGCTTATTGAAGGGAAAGCCATTCAGTTGCATCCCCTTGTTTGTACCGCATTCAATGCCGACTTTGACGGTGACCAGATGGCTGTTCACCTGCCACTGGGAAATGCAGCTATTCTTGAAGCACAAATCCTGATGCTGGCCTCACATAATATCCTCAATCCGGCTAACGGGGCTCCCATCTCAGTGCCTTCACAAGATATGGTTCTCGGACTTTACTATATGACCAAAGCCGCCAAGGGCACGCCTGAAAACCCTGTAAGAGGTGAAGGTTATACCTTCTATTCTCCCGAAGAGGTTATCATAGCATACAACGAAAAGAAAGTAGACCTCCATGCTCCTATCAAAGTGAGAATAGAAGAATTAACAGAAGAAAAAACCGTCAGGAAAATCATTGAAACAACGGTTGGCCGTGTATTATTTAACGAAGTAGTACCAAAAGAAGTAGGTTATATCAATGAATTGCTGACAAGGAAGTCATTGCGCGAAATCATCAGCAATGTATTGAAAAAGACCGGAACTGCAAAAACCTCAAAATTTCTTGATGATATAAAAGACCTTGGTTTTAAAATAGCTTTCAACGGAGGCCTTTCTTTTAACCTTGATGATGTGATCATCCCTGATGAAAAGGAAAAACTTATGGATGAAGGCTATCAGCAGGTTGATGAGGTTATGAACAACTACAATATGGGATATATTACCAATAACGAAAGGTATAATCAGATCATTGATATCTGGACCCATACAAATGCCAAGCTGACACAAACCCTTATGAAACAATTATCATCTGACAAGCAGGGATTCAACCCGGTTTACATGATGCTTGACTCAGGTGCAAGGGGTTCCAAAGAACAGATACGTCAGTTATCAGGTATGAGAGGCCTTATGGCTAAGCCTCAAAAATCAGGGTCAACAGGTTCTGAGATTATTGAAAACCCAATCCTCTCAAACTTCAAAGAAGGGCTTTCCGTGTTGGAATACTTCATATCTACGCACGGCGCCCGTAAAGGTCTCGCCGACACTGCTTTAAAAACGGCTGATGCCGGCTATCTTACACGCCGTCTGGTTGATGTTTCGCAAGATGTTATCATTACGGAAGAAGATTGCGGCACACTGAGAGGCCTTGTTGCTACAGCCATAAAAAACAATGAAGAAATTGTTGAATCACTCTATGAAAGGATTCTTGGACGGACTGCCGTTCATGATGTCTTTCACCCGCTTACAGGTGATTTAATCGTCAACTCGGGAGAAGAAATAACGGAAGACATCGCAAGGATTATCGATGATTCGCCAATTGAGCAGGTGGAGATCCGGTCGGTGTTGACCTGTGAATCGCGAAAGGGTGTATGCGCCAAATGTTATGGCCGTAATCTTGCCACAAGCAGAATGGTGCAAAATGGCGAAGCTGTTGGCGTTATTGCAGCCCAGTCCATCGGCGAACCCGGGACGCAGCTTACATTGCGTACATTCCATGTGGGCGGTACTGCAGCAAGTATTATGACAGAATCAAGCATCTTTGCAAAATACGACGGTATTGCCGAAATCGATGAACTTCGCATTGTTGAAAATGTCGATGCAAATAATGTCAAATATGACATCGTCATTGGACGACTTGCTGAGCTTAGAATTATTGATAAGAAAACAGGTATAGCATTAACGACCAATAATATACCTTATGGTGCCAAATTGAATATAAAAAATGGCTCTGAAGTAAAAAAAGGAACACTCATCTGCGAGTGGGATCCCTATAATGCCGTAATCATTTCGGAAGCCGAAGGTAAAGTGTCTTTTGAAAATGTTATAGAAGGACTCACCTTTAAGGAAGAATCGGACGAAGTTACCGGATACCGCGAGAAAGTTATCATTGAAAGCCGTGACCGGTCAAAAAATCCGACAATCAATATCCTTGATAAAAAGGATCAGACTCTCAAAATGTATAACCTCCCCGTAAGTTCACACCTTACTGTAAATGATGGGGATACAGTGAAAGCAGGAGATATCCTTATAAAAATTCCAAGGGCCATTGGTAAATCAGGAGACATCACCGGTGGTCTGCCTCGTGTAACCGAACTCTTTGAAGCCAGGAATCCATCTAATCCTGCCGTTGTTTCAGAAATCGACGGAGAGGTCTCCTTTGGCAAGATCAAAAGAGGTAACCGTGAAATTGCAATAAGTTCTAAATCCGGACAGCAAAAGAAATACCTTGTTCCGCTCTCCAAACAAATTCTTGTACAGGAGAATGATTATGTTAAAGCCGGCGTGCCCCTGTCAGACGGTGCCATAACCCCTTCTGACATCCTGGCCATAAAAGGACCGACAAAAGTGCAGGAATACATTGTCAATGAAATACAGGAAGTCTACAGGTTGCAGGGTGTTAAAATCAACGATAAGCATTTTGAAGTCATTGTGCGACAAATGATGCGCAAGGTTGAAATTATCGATCCGGGAGACACTAAATTCCTTGAGAGACAAATAGTTGATAAATGGGAGTTCATGGAAGAAAACGATTGGATATACGGTAAGAAGGTCATAGAGGAGAGTGGTGACTCCACGTCATTAAAACCGGGAATGATTGTTACAGCCCGAAAACTGCGTGATGAAAATTCACTGCTCAAACGTAAAGACCTTAAACCGGTCAAATCAAGAGACGCCATTCCTGCCACTTCACAACAGATCCTTCAGGGAATTACCAGGGCGGCATTGCAGACACAAAGCTTTATGTCAGCTGCTTCTTTCCAGGAAACCACAAAGGTGCTGAACGAGGCTGCTATATATGGAAAGGTTGACTACCTCGAAGGATTGAAAGAAAATGTTATCGTCGGACATCTGATCCCTGCCGGCACAGGCAACCGGAGATACAACAGTCTGATCATCGGTTCAAAAGATGAATTTGATAGCCTGTCAGAAGAAAAAAGAACTGATGCTGAAGTGGTAAAAGAATAATAAACCCCGGAATATGGATGAAAAGAAAAATGTAAACCAGATCAGCATTGAACTAAAAGAAGATGTGGCACAGGGTGTCTATTCAAACCTGGCCGTCATCACACATTCTTCATCAGAATTTGTGATCGACTTCGTCAGGGTGATGCCGGGTGTTCCTAAAGCTGAAGTCAAGTCAAGAATTATTTTAACCCCCGAGCATGCCAAGCGGTTCCTGATGGCATTAAAAGACAATGTTGCCAAATTTGAAGCCACACACGGCAGCATCAAGAACGTGGAAGGCACCGGAGGAGCAATGATACCCATGAATTTCGGAGGGCCGACGGCGCAGGCGTAATGCTATTTGGTGATTTGATGATTTGATGATCTGGCACAAGCGGACGCTTGCGCCAGTATGGAGCCAGTATGGGCCAGTATGGTATGAGGCTTTCTAAAACTTATAGGCATTATCAGCAATCAGCTTGTCGGCAATCCTTCTGCGGGCTTCTTTTACATTTACGCCTTTTACCAATGTCAGAACATCGATGGCTTTTATCAACTGATCAGCATGTTCCGGAGCCGCAAAAGAATAGACAGCATCATGCGCATATTTGGCTGTTTTTGCAGCAGCATCATAAACGTAAACATCAAGGATATCACGATAAAGTGATGTCGCGTCGGCACCTTTCAGGTTTTCGAGCTTCTTCACACGCAATGCAAGCGATTCAGCAATATATACCTCTGAAATGATATCTGAAATGTTGTATAAAATCTCCTGCTCATGCATCAGCTTCCTGTCGAATTGCTTTAAAGCTCCATGGATGACAATCAATGCAACCTTTTTAAAGTTCTTGACAGCATTCAATTTTTCGTCGAAGTAATCTGTATTTTCCGGCATCTTCACCGCTGCAATTTTTTCCAATTCCCCGTAAAGTTTTTCAGC
Organism: Bacteroidales bacterium; assembly: GCA_016934055.1. Classification (GTDB taxonomy): domain Bacteria; phylum Bacteroidota; class Bacteroidia; order Bacteroidales; family UBA10428; genus UBA5072. Next base: position 13,514 of record JAFGTR010000179.1, read on the forward strand.
TTCCCCGAAAAGATCAAAATCACCTTTCATGGCTCTCTTCATGGCAGTATCAACCACCAGCATGCGGTTTATCTCATTTGTGCCTTCAAAAATACGGTTAATGCGTGAATCACGGTATCCCCTTTCAACAGCCATCTCGGCGGAATAACCCATGCCGCCGTGTATCTGCACTGCTTCATCAATAACAAAGTCAAAAATCTCCGAACCGTATACTTTCAATATGGCTGCTTCCACAGCATAATGGCCAATACCGTCAATGCTGGCTCTTCCCTTATCACGACCGTCGGCCTTGTATTTCTCAATAAGATCATCAATATCCTTGCTAACCCTGTAGATAGCTGATTCTATAGCATAGGTTTGGATTACCTGCTCAGCAAGCTTATGTTTTATGGCACCAAAAGTTGATATCAGCACACCAAATTGCTTTCTTTCATTGGCATATTGTACCGAATCATTAATAGCTTTTTTGGCAGCACCCAATACATTGGCCCCCAACTTGATACGGCCCATATGCAGAATGTTCAGTGCAATTCTGAAACCTTCACCCTGTTTACCCAACAGGTTTTCAACAGGCACCTTCACGTCATTATAATAGATCTGGGCAGTAGAAGATCCTTTAATGCCCATTTTATGTTCATCGGGACCAACAACAACACCGGGTAAGTCTTTTTCAACTATGAAAGCACTTAATACCCTGTCATTGTCTATTTTGGCAAAGACTGTCTGTATATCGGCAAAACCGGCATTGGTAATCCACATCTTCTGCCCGTTGAGGATATAGTATTTGCCATCTTCCGAAAGTCTGGCATTGGTTTTCCCTGAATTGGCATCACTTCCTGCGCCGGGTTCGGTAAGGCAATATGCCCCAAGTATTTCACCTGAAGCCAGCCTGGTAACATACTTCTCCCGTTGCTCCTGATTACCATAATACATGATGGGCAGGGTTCCGATACCACAATGAGCCATAAACGCTACCGAAAACGAGTATCCCGCACCGATGGTCTCTGCAGCAAGCATTTGTGTAACAAACGACTGGCCAAATCCGCCGTATTCTTCATATACAGAAATACCTAAAAGCCCCAGTTCACCCGACTTTTTCAGCAGACTTTTCATAAGCTCACGGTCCTGTTTCTCAATTTTCTCAATATTCGGAATAACTTCTGTATTAATAAAATCGCGACAGGTTTGTGCGATCATCTGTTGTTCTTCGTCAAATTCCTCGGGTATAAAAATATCTTTTGCTTCGACTTCATTAACCAGAAATTCTCCGCTTTTTAATACTTTCCTGTTTTCCATTTTAGTATTGTTAGGGTTTATTAATTCATTCATAAATCCAGACTCATCGCTAACAATTCAGCGATATCATAATTTTTAATTTCTTCTTCCTTATTTTTATACTTAATGCCATCGGTCATCATAGTCATGCAAAAAGGGCAGGCAGTGGCAATAATCTTTGCGCCTGTCTTAAGGGCATCTTCAGTACGTTCTATAAACACTTCTTTATCGCCCTTCTCAGCTTCTTTGAACATCTGGGCTCCTCCTGCCCCACAGCATAATGCAAAGCTTTTGTTCCGGTGCATTTCAACCAGGTTGGCGGTAAGTGATTTAAGCACTTTTCTGGGTTCCCTGTAAATGTCATTGGCCCGTCCCAGGTAACACGGATCATGATATGTAATCCTAATGTTATTCAGAGCCTTGATATCCGTTGTAAGCTTTCTTTTTTCCATCTGATCATCAATAAACTGCAAATAATTGATGACTTCAAAATTGCCGCCCAGATCGGGATATTCATTTTTCAGAATGTTAAAACAATGCGGACAGATGGTCAGTATCTTTTTCACCTCATAGGCCTTAAACAATTCAATGTTCTTAAGAGCCTGCATCTGGTAAAGCATTTCATTGCCGGCACGCCGGGCAGGATCACCTGTACATGACTCTTCTTTCCCCAACACGGCATAAGTTGTGCCAAGGTGTGTAAGAATTTTCACAAAAGCCCTCACGACCTTTTTGTACCGGTCGTCAAAAGCTCCGGCACATCCCACCCAAAAGAGGTATTCAGGTCGTTCCCCCCGTGCAAATACTTCAGCCATAACCGGCACTTCAACTTTAATTGTTTTCATGGTCAGTGCGTGAGCAATTTATAATGAGTGAACTTTCATTTCGAGGTCTTTAGTCCAGAGCAGCCTGTCTTCAGGTGAATACTGCCAGGGTGCACCGTTATTTTCTATGGTACTGAAAACTGCTTTAAGTTCCCCCGGTGCTGATCCTTCTTCCATAACCAGATAACGTCGCATATCCACTATGAGGGTAGGATGGTTGATATTAATGGGACATTCTTTTGCACACGCATTGCAGGTTGTACATGCCCATAACTCTTCTTCACTGATATAATCGCGAAGAAGTGATTTGTTATCAGAATAATCTTTACCACGCCTGACAAGTCCTGGCCCTTTTTCTTTCATCCTCGCCCTGACATCCATAATGACCTTCCGGGGAGAAAGCTTCTTCCCTGTAATATTAGCCGGGCAAACGGAAGTACATCTGCCACATTGGGTGCACGACAGTGAATCAAAATAATTTTTCCAGGTAACATCTTCAACATCCTTAACGCCAAAACGCTCAACCGGCACATCAGCAGCAGGTACGGTGAAGGCCGTATCCGGATTAAACATAAGCCTGACTTCCCTGGTAACATTGTCCATGTTAGGTAATTTTCCAAGCGGTTCAAGCCTTGACAAAAATACGTTTGGCACAGACATGAACACATGAAAATGTTTGGAATACGGAAGTATATTGGCAAACACAAAAATCAGCAATATATGTGCCCACCAAAAGATTTCATAGGTTGTCCTTATGGTTGATGGCATCATTCCTGTAAATAATCCCGACAGAATAACGCTTACAGGATACATGCCATAACCCGGTTCTCCGGAAGCATTGTTATAACCAACATAAGCAGCATTCATACCCAGCAGTGAAATCATCAGCAGGAGGATCATTGACAGGGCAATGTTAGCATCAACATGACTGATGTGTTTCATCTCAATGCCCTGAAACCGCTTAACATGTAAAAACAATCTGCGGAAAAGGAAAATTATGATGGATATTGCCACCAGCAATCCAAATATATCACCGGAAGCCATAATAATATCATGCAGAACACCGAGAGTTTTCAAAGCTTTTTCGGTGCCAAAAAGCCCGTCAATAACCATTTCAACACTTCCAATAAGAATCACACAGAAACCCCAGAACACAAGAGCATGAAAGAAGCCGATAACCGGCATACGAAATATCTTTGTCTGTCCAAAGGCAATATTCAGCATAACCCTGAACCTGGCGCCAAAATTCTTCACGGGAAATGCTGCTCTTGTAAAACTGAAATAACGGATAATCCTGCTGATGGTAAAAGCAAAAATACCAAGGGTGATAAGCAGCGTTATGGCAAATATAAGTTGTCGCATATCCGGTCTGTTAATTTTTTATGAAAAAAAACCTGGCGCTGACAGCTAAACAGCAAAATACAGGCTACCTGGCTTTTATTTCCTTAACCGCTTCAATCAGTCTGGGCAGTATTTTTAATGCGTCTCCAACGATACCATATTGAGCCGCTTCAAATATGGGAGCATCTTTATCGGTGTTGATCGCTGCTATAACCTTTGATGAGCTTACACCTGCCAAATGCTGTGTTGCACCCGATATTCCAACGGCAAGGTAGAGATTAGGAGCTATGACCTTCCCTGTCTGGCCTGTATGTTCTTCATGTTATCTCCATCCTTCATCGGATACCGGGCGAGAACATGCGTTTGCGGCACCCAGCAGATCAGCAAGTTCAACCAGCGGTCCCCAGTTATCGGGTGACTTCATACCCCGGCCACCAGATACAACTATTTCCGCATCAGTCAGTAATATCTTTCCGCTCTGTTTCTGCACATCTTTCACCTTTGTTTTGACAAGATCAACATCCAGCTGAGCCGGGACATTTTCTATGACAGCTGTATCTGAAGTTTCAATAAGCTCAAAAGAATTCTGGGCCAGGGTAATAATTTTTATATCGGTGTCTATCTGCAAATGAGCAAACGCATTTCCTGAATATGCCCTTTTATAAACCACAAAAGGTTCAATGCTAAGTGGCAGTTTACTTACACCAGGTCCGATACCGGCCTTTAGCTTAACTGATAACCTGGGAGCCAGTGCTTTACCTGTATTGTTGTTGGATAAAATAATTATTTTAGCTCCTGTTTGCTGTGCAATGTCGGCAATAGCTTTTGTATAAGCCTGATTATCAAGGGATGTCAAACCATTATTCCCCATATTCAGTATTTTTTTCGCCCCGAATTTCCCAAGCTTTTCCAGTTCGCTGTTCTCGACATTCCCAACAGAAAGTGCTGTAACCGATGTATTGAGCATCTCAGCAACTTTTGCTGCATATGACACCAGTTCAAATGTAAGTTTTTTAAACTTTCCGTCCCAGTTTTCGGCATATACAAGTACTGACATAATTTTTTCGTTAGGTTGTGATGATTAAAATGGTACAGGGATATTAAATAACTTTGGCTTCGTTCTGAAGCAATTCAATCAGTTGTTTCGGATTTTCAGGATCAATAAATGTGCAGGCTGCCCTTGGCGCAGGTAATTCATACATGATGACCCGTGTAAGTGGTGTGACCGGAGACGGTTCAACAACCTTTATGGTCTTGGTCCTTGCTGTCATTATGCCACGCATAGAGGCTATACGGGGTTCTTTGGAAATACCTTTCTGCACAATGGCAACAAATGGCATAGAAACGGTCAGCATTTCCTTTCCCCCATCTATCTCACGTGTGATAAGGGGTTGTCCGTTTTCTATGTCCAACTTTGATACAGCTGACACTGAAGGATAACCAAGGAATTCTGCTATCATACCGCCTACGGCAGAACCATTAAAATCACTTGATTCAATACCACACATTATGATGTCAAAGGATTCAGCTTTCACAGCGTCAGCAATACCGGCTGCAACTGAATAAGCATCAACCGGATCAATATTGACCCTTATAGCTTCATCAGCACCGATTGCCAAAGCTTTTCGAATTGTGGGCTCTGCATTTGCCAGCCCGACATGTGCTACCGTAACCTCAGTAATGGCCCCGGCTGAAGCATCCTTTAACTCAAGAGCACGGGTAAGAGATAACTCATCCCAGGGATTGATCACCCATTGTACACCTGTGCTGTCAAATTTGGTATTGTCGTCAATAAATTTCACCCTGGTCGTGGTGTCGGGCACATTACTGATACATACAAGAATTTTCATCGGTAATACAGTTTATTAAAAAGAACCTTAATATTATAGTGTATTTCACTATTCACAGGTCATTCAGAGCAAAATATGCAGCTCTGCTCCAATTTTCGAGCGTACAAATATAAAATAAAATAAAAAAAAACCGCATTTTTATACATAAATTGAAGCCGAACACCTGTCACTGAAAAGCCCGGAGAAAAATTTGCTTTTTTTCAACAGGGCATTGGACAATAAATCAACAGTTAAGTATTACTTATGAACACATATTAATGTTTGATCAAAAAAAAAATTCACGAAAAGGATTTTCTTTTACATTTGATTAAGATTTTCAATCACACTTTCACAATGAAAAAGACAATTGAGGATATTATTGAGAAGTTGAAAAAGCAGGTAAGACATAACCTGATTATCATCAACCAAAATGAAAATATAATCAGTGACCTTTCAAATCATCCTGATTCAGTACCTCAGATGGCAGCCTACCGGAAATACTATGAAGAAAATAAGAATCTGCTGGCTGAGAACAATGATTTCACAAATCTTCAACTTACATTGTTTAATTTTCTGAAAAAATACCGCCATTCCGAACTGCTTAATGATGAGACCTCTCTTGACGAAGTTGACACAAAACAGGATCCGGAATATGTTTTTGAACTTACTGTAACCGGGAAAATACCCTTTAATCACAAGCATCCGTTCTTCGAAAACAAGGATTTCTTTTCACAATTGCTTATGCACTTTGAGAAAACCGAACAATACGAAAAATGTAAAGAGTTAATTGAGGTAAAGAAAGTGCTCCGCTAGTGATCGGGCACTTCGACTCACCACACAATCCAATTCTCACTGTTTTTAAAGCCTGGCGCAAATGTAAGTTTGCGCCAGCACTATTTTAGAGGCCCGGGAAATACAACCGGTATGATTTCAGCCGGGAGAACCAGTTAACCATCAGCATTCTTTATGATATGCTTGTTGACATCAACAAATACTTTGCTGACTTCTCCATTTCTGTGAAAAATTTTTCTGCTGATCTCAGCATTCACTTTATGACCTTTAAATTTCAGTAAGCTCCCGTCTGACATGCACACTGTAAGACCTTCCTTGTCTGTTATGTGATAAATAACGGGGACATTGCAGATCGTGAAGGCCAGCTCATTCTTTCCAATGGTTAAAGTCTGTTTCTTTCCCTGACTGTAATACTCCCACAACCTTTTCTCCTGCATGAATTCATCAAATTCCAGCAAAGCAGGAATAAAGGATATTTCACCATGATCAATAATAACGCCAAGATCGCCGAAACGTGTTATAATATCTTCCTTGACCTGTCCTGTCATACCGGGCTGCTGAACCCCTGCAAAACGAGGTGTATGGGAATACGGATCTGTGGGGAAAGATCCATATTCAGCAGGTGTCTTTCTGAATCCCTGACCATCCCTTAAAGCGCAGTAATGTGCATAAATTCTTTCAGTATTAAGAATATCTGCACATTCATGGGCATTTCCGGTCCATAATTCCTGTACTGCGAGGAACAGTTTTGAAACCATGTGCCAATATATACAGCCAAGGCCTTCATACTTGAAAAATGTGCCTGACCGGCCTGTAAACTGCCTGTGATTGAATACTTCAATAAACAAATTGCATAGAGCATCAATCTCCTGTTTATCCAGTCCTTCTTCTTTTTCAAGTTTTTTTCTCAGTTCAGCCGCATTTCTGAATGATCCGTTAAAATGAAAATGATCGTCCCTGTCAACAATAATATATTTTTGACTTTTTGTTTTCAGTTCTTTTTGAAGAAACGGTATATCACTCACACTTTCAGCAGGTATGCGGTTTTTATCCAGGAAAAATGGCAGTTCTTTTTCCGGATAGAGCATATAACTCTTCTGGTCATCACGGTACATTTTACTTGCCCGCAAAGCATCAAGCAAATCAGCGCTCTCTGCTGCTCCCAGATAACCTGATGAAAGAACGGCCACCTGGCCTTCGAGCATCTCATAAAGATATTCAACAGTATACCCATGATCGCTGAAATGAATCAGGTTATAAGCATGATACAGGCCGTCAGCGCGCCTGTTCTCACGTATGGTATAGTCAATATACTGAAGATAACGATCATAAAAAGCTGCCAGTTCTTCCCCGGATATGGATATACGGTTCCCTGACAAGCCCGCGTATACCTGCTCACGGTATTTATCCCCCATTGTGCCAAATGCATCAAGGATATCTTTCCGGATATCGTCATCTATTGACATCGCCAAAACAGGATTGCATTTTGCCAGCATGCCCGAGAACCCCCTCAGCATATCGGCCACTTCCTCCGAAATGGAGAAGGATTCCGGTTTACAATCCTGCCATAATTGTCTGATAAAAATCAAAAATCTGCGTAAATAGTATACTGTTACCATTGAAAGACCAAATCCGGCCAGGGCATTATTGGCATCATTCCATTCCGGCCGCTGGGTATTCATCCATATGCCTCCTCCGGCCACAAAGTTACTGAGTCGTGTCAGCAGGTTCACCAGCAGCTTCTCAGTAAGGTTTATCCTCACAAGTTCACCCTGCCTGTTGACATAAAGTTTACCATCAACACCTATTGTTGTGGTCCGCTGTCTGATGATTTCCTCATGATCTGATATATAATCAATGGTGTTATGCGGATCACGGATCAGCAGATTATACCTTCTTATCCTGTAAGGAAGATCAGCATAAACAAACATATCACGATTCAGCAATTCCTCAAGCCTCCCTGGATGAAATCTTCGTGACAGCTCCATAAGCCTCAGAAGATAGACAACCTGATGATCACCCCAATATCCGATATTGGACCAGGGATCATTGGCATCGGGAACCTCCCAGTCAAATCCTTCTCTTGTAATACGGTAAGGATTATAGCCGTCAGCCGTTGATGCATTTAAAAACTTAACGATAAAGCCTTCATTAAATTCTGGAAAAGAAAGAGAAAGGGCTTCCCAATTCTGAAAGATATCACGCCAGTTACCCTGATAAAAAAAAATTTCACTCCCGTCATCCCTGACAGGGTCAATAAAAAACACATTCCATGGCCGGCTGGGATCTCCGTGTCGCCGGCTGAACGTCAGAGGAAGATATTCCAGGGAAAGCCTTTCCAGGTCAATTACGTTAAGCTGCCGAATGCGATTCTGTAATCCGGGATAGTCTTCCTGTGAAGCGATTGATGTGAGAAATTTGCTGTTTTTTTCATAGACCGGACGGTTCCATTGCTTAACAAACGACAGAAAATCATCTTTCATAATACGATAATCCCTGCTGAACACTCCGCCCCGCATAATATTAAACAAAGTGTCAGAGTAATGCCTTGACGTTCTCATCCTATCGGCAGTGCATTGCATGCCATCAGCGCAGGCAACCAGTTGCTTTAGCATTTCCCTGCCTTTAAGAATATCCTCTTCAACCTGCATTTTCATGCCAGGCAAATGAAAACTATGCTTCAGTTCAATAATTGCATCATGTCCCAGTCCCAGGTCCGCAATTATTCTCCAGCTCTTATGCTGATGAGCGTGGATATCCATACCTGCTTTTACAAAAAAGTTTCCCCGTCGGCCCTTTATGGTATTCTCCTGTATAATATCACCGCCCGTAATAAAACTATCAAACTGGTCCGTTGACAGGAGAATAACAGGATCATCCAAACCACATTGCCAGACTACGTTTGCATAAAGAGCCTCGCTGGGTTCAGCTCTGTCGACCGGAACAGAACTCAGCGAATAAATAACCATCCCGGCTTTATCCGCAAGTTCGGTTTTCTTATAAGCATCGACCAGGGTGCTCATCGTTGCCTGCATATTTCGGTTCACACCAAAAGGCATGATGTTCTGCAATCCGTCGATCCACTCATAACGAATGTCTTCATCATCGGTGAGATTGATCAGTGTTGATTCCCTTATCAATCCGAATTTGTCACTGGTCATCCATTTGTAAGTAAATGCCGACTTCAGGTCATTGTTTATTTCTTCAAACATCAGGGTATCTCCGCTGGTCGCCTTGTAAATATTCTGTTCGGTATTATAAATACCCCGGTATTTTTCCTCAAAGGGTTGCCAAAAAAAAGTCTTCCCCTTTCTCTGAACAAGAATAATGGTCATGGGACCCGTGTTAGGTCCTGCATCATGAATCTTATCATCAGTTATGTATGGGAAAAGGGCTGTGTCAGCATTTCTCCGGCCGCAGGTCAGGCCACCACGACTTGATACGAACATCCAATGATCGGAATGGCTAACAACCGTTATTAAAAAGGGAGTCAAACCGGTGAAGTCCGAAATTTTATAATATTCTTCACCGTTGAGATTGACCAGTTTACCTTTAACCTTCTTTAGAGGCTGCCGAAAGAGGTTTTTTCCCAGATATACCTGCCGGTTAATATTCATGAGGGAAGAGACAGTTAGTCTTCAACATAAAAAGGTATATTGGCCGTGGCTGCATTACCTTTATTATCAAGAATATATATGAATAGTCTGTAGGCTCCTGGTATTGAAGGCGCATTAAAGTTTGTCCCGGCTCCGCTGTTCAATGTTAAAACACTGGCAGGCCTGCTTTCAAAATCTCCGCCCATCCCAAGGTCACTGCTTTCAGGCATGATCTCCCATTTATACCATAAGGAATCACTTTCGGGATCAGTTGCAACAACCCTGGCATCAATACTATTTCCTGCACTGACGATGATACTGGAATAAGCGTCTTTCCCATTGATCTCAATTTGCCCTATAGAAGGGCAGCGGTTTTCCGGCCATTTGCCATTCCAGAGATAATGCATGGCATCAACCGATTCGGTTTCTTCTCCCGTTTCAAGGAACATTCCATACCAGGTAGGTGTTCTTTCCTGTTTCTGCCCCCATAAAAAGACATAAGAACCAAGACATCTCAGGGTGTCGATCTGTATAGCTTCCTGATAACGTTTAATGAGCGCCCCGGCCTTTTCAGAGCTTGTTTGCTCAACAGGAGCACCCCATGTTGTCCGGGGAACCTCCCAGTGTCCGGTTGCACCCCATTCCGTTACCATATAAGGTCCGTTCCACCCTGATTCAGTGATGCGCTGCTGCAGGTTCACAATATCCCCATAAATCTGAATACAGATAAAATCGAGATCATTGCAATGTTCTCTTATATAATCAATTTCCTTCTTTCCTATTCCGGAAAGCGCTGTGGTGGTAACATGATTCGGGTCGACCTCATGGATCATTTCCGAGAGGTCATTAACCGCATCAAAGACCTTAAAATTCGTTGCAAGCAGGTTCAGTTCATTTCCAATGATCCAGCCCAGAAGGGCAGGATGATGTTTTAACCTTTCTACCTCTCCTTTAATATAATTGAATTGTTTCTTTACCCAAACAGTATCGCTGTAATCATAACCATGTCTTTCACGGCCGACCTCCAGCCCCATCAGGACCATCAATCCGTTCTTAAAGGCTTTGTCAAGAACGACCAGGGCATCCTCTTTGCCGTTTTCAGTCCGCCAGGTCCGGAACGAATTTGCCCCGTGACTTCCAAGGGCATCGATATTCCCAAATTCAAGGCCTGCTCCTTTGACGTAAAAGGGTTTACCATTGACTTCCAACTGAAACTTCTCATTTTTCTTTATCACTTCCACCTTAGCCGGTAAATTTTTTCTGTTCCTTACGGTAATGTTACAGGCCGGAACCAAAAAAAGCATGAGAAGCGCTAAATGGATATTTCTTTTCAGCATATAATGATGAGTTTGATTAATTTTTAATAAGACGCTTTTCAATTTCTTCCAGTGATATGCCTTTTGTTTCAGGGATATAACGCCACACAAAAAGGAGTGCGAGGGCACAAAGAACGGCAAAAACAGCAAAGGTGAGCCCTGACCCGAATTTTGCCAGCTCAATAGGGAAAATGGTAATGATCACCGCACTGACAAGGGCGTTGAAAGTTCCGGCAACCGATATGGCAAGTCCCCTTATACGAACAGGGAAGATCTCCGAAAGCAAAGCCCATGTTACCGGTCCCAGCGATATGGCAAAGGATGCAATAAAAAGCAGAATACCAGCCAGCACCAGGTATGAATTCATGTGAATGCTGTTTTTGAGGATGATATTCTTTGTTTCGGCATAAATAGCTCCTGTGTTTATTCGTACTTCATTGAAAAACTCAACTTCCCTTTTATATTTTTTATCCAGCATTGGGCTAAGACTGCTTTTCACCGAAAAGATATCCTGCTTATCAAGGCCTTTTGCTGACATTTCAGTTTCAATTTTGTTCAGTGAACCGGGAGTGATGGTATAATCTGCCTTAAAAAAGGCAAATGAAGAAAGGATATAGGCCAGAATGATACCCGACAGTCCAATGACAAGCAACGGTTTACGTCCGATACGGTCTATCAGGAACATGGCTGCAACGGTAAACACCACATTGACTACACCCAGTATCACCGATTGCATGAAAGCAGCATCACGACCTCCGCCGGCTGCCTCAAAAATTATGGGGGCATAATACAATATGGCATTGATGGCAGATAATTGCTGAATACAGGCAATGCCCAGACCGATGACAAGAATTAAACGGAACCGGGGATTCAACAGTTCCCTGAAATAGGCTTTGGGACGGTTCTTATCTTTTTCTATATTATCCTGTATCTCACCGATGGTAAAATCAGCATAAACTTCCCCGCCTATTTTCCGGAGGACTTTTCGGGCATCTTTTGCTCTTGAACGGACAACAAGCCATCGAGGACTCTGTGGAACAAACATAAGCAAAAGAAAATACAGGACAGCAGGAATAACGCCGACACCCAGCATCCATCGCCAGTTCATATTAGGATCTGCAATGGTCCTGTTAATATAATAATTCGTGAAAAATGCGACTGAGATACCCAGAACAATGTTGAGCTGGTTGATAGAAACCAGCATGCCCCGGTACTCTTTCGGAGCCACTTCAGCAATATACATAGGGGCAACCAGTATGGCCATACCCACACCTATGCCTCCAACAATACGCGCTGCAATAAAAAAAGTCAGATTATTTGACAGAGCAGTGCCCAATGCACAAAAAGCAAATAATACAGCTGTTCCGATGAGAACAACTTTCCGGCCTGCTTTATCGGCCAGTATTCCTCCGGCAAAATTACCAAGGATGGATCCTACAGTGAGAGAGCCGACTGAAAATCCAAACCAGAATGAATCCTGATCCAGGTTAAAGACAGAGGAATAATAAGGGACTGCCCCGGCGATAACCGAGCTGTCGAATCCAAGGAGAAATCCACCCAGGGCCACAATAAGTGACAGCAATACGACATAGGGTTTGTTAATAGTCATGCGCATATTGTTCATCAGTAAGGCTTTATAATCTGCTTTTTAATTATTATTTTGTATTTTCGGACACTTTGATAAATCTGGCCCGGCCCTGCATCCCACAGCCGCCAAGATAGAGAAAATATATTCCCGCAGCAAGATGAGTGACATTAATACTCTCCCCGGGGAAAATCATGCCTGCCCCGGCTTTTTGTCCTCTTATATCATAAAGTGAATATGGCTGCTGTGCATAAATGTTTTCGACAAAAAGTTCATTTTCAACAATTACAGGATAAATCATCAGCTGATTATCAGAAGGCAGATCAAGAGCCGATGCCAGAGAATCAGCAAAGGTCATCTTCCCGAGGTTAAAATCACCGCTGATGACTTCAATGCGCATAAGGGAATCCGATACTGACAGCGGCACATCACGAACGATAACAGAAGTGAATACATTCCAGGCTCCGGTAGAAGGAACCGCAATAGTCGCCGAACGGTTTTCGCCGTTCATCAGGAGGGCAAATTTTCCGGTTCCGTCAATTGAGGCGACTCTGAATTCTATATCATAGGTGCCCGAGTAGCCGACAATGACAGAATATTCAAGCCATTCCCCGGTTTCAATCCAGCCCACATTTTCTCCCCCATCATTGGTTTCAGTATCAACCCCTTCATCCTGCCTTGATCCTGTTCCTTCATTTTCAGCACTGGCATCATGATAAGCAATACCTTCACCACCGGTATCAAAATTCACTGAGTAAATAACACCCGGTATGGGGTGACGAATTTCAGGATCAGGATAAGGCAGTTGTCGTATAACGCTGACAGCCTTTATCAATGAATCTGATCCACAATAATCATTAAGTTTAAGCACCAGCAAACCGTCTTTGTCAGACCAGTTGAGACTGACCTGCCTGGCAGTTGAATCACCACTGAAAGTAACCTCCCCGGGAGGGATCCATTGATAAGAGGCATCTCTTGTGGCTGGTACAGAAAAAACAATATTGTTCTGGAATTCACCCACCTTTTCACTCCCGGATATTTCCATAGGCTCTATGCTTACATAATGCTGAAGATTATATTCTTTGCAATCTGTGGTCATATTGCATTTAACGGTACCGCTGTCGCATCCCCAGTCAACAAGTATCGAACGGCTTCCCTGACCCGAAGTTATTACGGCATCAACAGGGACAGTCCATTCATAAGAGTAATCATCCAGACCGGGAACCTCGAATTGTACGTTTTTCTTCCCTTTAACCACAGCAGTATCACCGCTGATCTGCGGTTCTGCATTCAACTGGTATACTCTTACATAGTCAACCTTCATCTGTTGTGGAAACACGGTTGTAGAATTGGGATATCCGGGCCAGTTACCGCCGACCGCCACATTCAGTAAAATAAAAAAAGCGTTGTGAAATTCTGAAAGTGCTGCAGGCGTAATATCAATAACCTGGTACTGAATGCCATCGACAAACCAGCGCATATCTGATGCTGTCCATTGTATTGAAAAAACATGAAAGGTATCGGCAAAGATGCCTGTTGGCAGCTGATAACTTCCGCCATACTGGGCGTGACTTCCGCCGGCATCAGCCCAGTGCGCTGTGCCATAAACCTTGTCATCATAACCTTCACCGCCGCCGATAAGCTCAACAATGTCTGTCTCACCGCAGGCAGGCCAGGAAATCCCTTCAAAAATACCCCTGCCCATCATCCAGAATGCGGGCCATATTCCTTTGCCATACGGCAGTTTTATTCTGGCTTCTACCTTCCCGTATTGCCAGTAAAGATTATTCCGGTAGGAAATCAGACGTGCTGAGGTATAATTGCTGCCCTGGTAGCTTTCATTACGGGCTTCAATGATCAGACATCCATCTTCAACACGGGCATTTTCAATTCTTTCAGAAGTATAATACTGCCATTCATTGTTCCCCCATCCACCTGCGCCAACTTCATAACTCCAGACAGATGAATCAGGTAAACCACTGTCATTAAATTCATCACTCCAGACAAGCTCATAACAACCCTGACCCCTTAGAGGGAAAAAGATACCGGCAGTGATAAGTAAAATTATTACATGTCGTACATTGCAAATCATCGCTGGTAATATCAAAACTTATGACTTATAGAGGAATATCCCTTATCTTACCTGGACTTTTTTATTCACTGTATTGCCATAAATATCAGTCACACTGGCAATATACAGACCTTTTGAGAAGGAAGTCAGCGACAATGTAAACTTTTTCCCGCTCATGTGGCTGTCAGTAAATATTATCTTTCCTGAGGTATCCATAATACGGATGACCGAAACCGGATTTTCAGCATTGATGTTCAGGTATTCACTTGCAGGATTGGGATATAAAGCCAATCCGAAGGCATTTTTCTTTCCGGCCACCAATTTCTCAATACCGGTTACCGGGGCATTGGACATAATAATATAGTCAATAAACAAAGTCCCGGCCTGATTATTATACTTGGTATCGCCATAATGTGAAAAAGCTTCGAAGCCATTGATTTGGGTGCTGTCAACCCTTGTAGCCGGAATATTGCCATTCCAATAAGTACAATAAAACCGGTTATTGGCTGCAAAGTCATCGCTCAGCGTGTACCATTCATCCTTTGTCGCCAAAAATGTCCACGGATTCCCGTTCGTTTCCATCACGGTTCTTATCGTGTCATTGTAAGGTTCTGCACCATCCCCGTATAAATCAAAACGTACAGGTATGGTTTCGTTAACATCATCTGTCACCATAAATTTAATTGTCATAACGGGTGTTTCCGACAGATCATAATAGCCAATGAAATTATACCATACGGCTCTTGGATACCAGTCTGCATGTATCCATGAAAATTCCGATTTCATCTGGTCATCTTCATAACTGATCACCGAAACCCCTGACCCCCAGTCGGGTTGTGGAACAGCCTCACCAATGCCGGAAGACATATTTCCGGTAAAGTCATCAATCACAAGCTCTTGTTGGGCAAATATTACAAGAGGTGCAAACAACAAAGCAAAAACAAGTAAATGTCTTTTCATGGCTTTTTAATTTTAAATTATAAAAAAATGATGAATCATGCTCATTAAGAGGTGGTGCTTTTTGACTTCAAAATTATTCACTGACAGAAGTGAAAACAATTCCAATCCCACATCAAAACCACATCAATTTTAAAAACGAATACATCATAATTACATCAATTAATAATTATTCTATTGATTTTCAATCTATAAAAAAGAATTAATACTACAACTCAATAACCACAAACTGCAAAAATCAAATCAGGGAAAAGTGCAACAGAAATAAAAGAGATACAATACTATGATGAGAAAAGATCTTACTGTGTTGTCATCAGGATAAATAGTGCAATAGTATGTCATTAAGAATTGCTTATTGAAATGCACTCCCTTACCTTCCCGACTTTATTATGGCAGACCCGGCAAAGGGTTATACAGCATCACACAGCCTTATCGGAAAGCAAGATTCTTATTGCAAAAGGCTTATATCTCCAGAATATATTCAGTAAGATTCTTCTCCGGACCCAGGCCCAGCTTTTTACGAAGCCTGTAACGACTTATCTCTACTCCCCTGACAGATATGTTCATTAAAGGGGCAATTTCTTTGGTTGATATGTTCATCCTGAGGTATGAACACATTCTGAGGTCTTTGGGTGTCAGATCAGGATGCAAAGATTTCAGACGATGAGCAAAATCCTGATGCACTTCGTCGAAATATTTGTCAAAAACCTGCCAGTGTTTCTCGCTTTTAATGTCCTTGTCAATTTTGCGGACAATGGATTTTATATCAGGCCGCATATCGTTATCTCCTGATCTGCCATACGCTGAAAGCAATTCTCTTTTGAGGTCATGTAAAAATTTGTTCTTTTGAATAATATGCATGGTTGAATTGGCCAGTTCCATGTTCTTATGGCGCATTTCATTCTGCAATTTCTCGTTTTTGAGTTTTTCTATTTCCTGTTCAGAAAGCTCCGCTTCCTCCTTGTATTTCTTCTCCTTGGCTATTAATTCGCGCTTGTGTTTGAGCTTTTCAAGGCGGCGGGTTTTTTCAATCCTGCGGCGGATAAACAAGAAATTCAGACCTGCAAGAGCCAGGAAAAATAATCCATAGGCCATCCATGCTATTCTGCTGCGATAAAACGGGGGTCGAATAGAAAAAGCATATTGGGCTGTTTCACTTTGATTTTCATAAATATTTTTAGCCCTGACTTCAAAAATATAGTCTCCTTCATGTAAATTGGTATATTCTTTCTCAGTTTTATGGGTCCAGTCAGACCAGGATTCATCATAACCTGCAAGCCTGAATGAATATGACATCTGCTCAGGAGCTTCGAAAAAGGGAGAAAAATAACTGACAGAAATGGAATTATACCTGTAAGGAAAAGTATGGGCATTAACACTGCCGGGATTAACATCACCTTTTTTATGAATGATGGAATCATGACCTTTTCTCTTTATCATCACCTGTCCTATAAAAGCTTTGTAAGGAATGGTAAAATCCTTTATCACAGCCGGATTGTAATGGATCATACCCCGCTGACTGCCTATGAAAGCCATATTTTTACCAAACACATATACATTTTCAAAGGATGAAGCAATATATTGATTCTTTATTCTGAGAAAGGGGAGGACATTCCTTATAAAATCGCCATTTTCCTGCATCTGCATAACGCCCATACTCTGTCCGGTAAAAAACCACAGATTCCCCTGATAATCCTCAATAACTTTGGTAATTCCAGTTATCGCGTTAAAAACATAATTCAACCTTTCATCTCTTTTGAAAGCATTGGTTACCCTGTCATACTGATAAAATGATTCCCCGGTGACAAGAATGGTTTTGTCCTGTATTTTCGCCACAGAATAAGGTATGGCAGGAAGACCATCCGATGCATTATAAAGAGAAGCATCAATAACCTGTGTGTAATTATCCGAAAGGATGACTCTGAAAACGCCTTTATAACCATGTGTGATCCATAATACACCGTCATTATCCATGACCATTTCCTTACATGATTCATTAAATCTGGCAATCCTGCCCTTAAATACCCATCCAAATGATGCATTTTCCGATTTTTTATATAGGGTCAGTCCATTATAAGTTCCCCCTATCAGGATATCATCATTGGTTTTCGGTCTGACGTAATCCCATCCTCCCTGTTCATCAGAAATCAGATGGGCTTTGTTCTCTCTGATTATAAAAGTTCCCAGGTTATGTCCGCAAAACAGTTCATGATCAATTATTTTCAGGCACCATACCTGACCCATGGTTCCTTCAACCAGTTCAAAACCCTTTTCCATGGTATATTTATTCTCAATCTTTTCATATTCTCTGGCAAACAGCCCCTGGTTGGTTCCGATATACAAAACACCGTTATGAACAACAGAGCAATAAGATGACTCGATATTATAGCAATAATTTATAAATGTGAGAGGTGAGCTCACTTCCAGCATATCAATGCCATTATCCAGACCAAGCCATAGATTATGGTATCTGTCATAAAAAAGGCTGAGTACCGTATTATTCTGTAATCCCTTGAAACGATTCAGGTGTTGAATGATATCTCCTCTTTCATTAATAACATACAATCCATTCTGAATAGTGCCGACGGCAAGAATGCCATTAGTTAATTCTATTGTGGTGTAAATCTGATCATGTTTCAGTTTTCTGTTTATGTCTGCAGGCCATGAAATCAGATCTGTTCCTTTTAATATAAATATGCCGTTGTTGGTTGTCCCTATAATGAGCTGATCAGCCGCAACCGAGGTCATAAAAGATATTTCATTCTCCCTGAAAAAGTTATTATTTCTGTAATAGGGCAGCAGATCCTTGTTTTTTAAAATATACAACCCGTTTTCCCGGTCAACAACAAAAACTTTGTTATCAACAACATAAGAAAACCCGAATCGTGACATTGGAGCAACAATTTCAAATCTGTCATTGCGAAAAATAAAAATTTTCAGAAACGATTGATAGACGATACCGTAACGGGTAAAATGTATTCGCCATATCTCCCCGAAACTCTTCTCTTCTTCCGGCAAAAGACTGATAAGAGAATGATATTTCAGGGTGCCTGTCGCGTTCTCTTCAAAGTACCCCAATTCATCATATCCGCCTACATAAATACGGTTTTCACTTGTAGCAACACATCGGACAACCGAATTATTCGGCAGTGGATACAGATCCCATTTACTGCCGTCAAACATCAGCATGCCCGCATTATTGGCAAAATACATGATACCATTTTTATCCTGAGCAATAGCCCATGTCTGGGTACCTGCATTATATTCTTCACGGGTATGATTATGAATAAAAGGTAATCCGACACTCTTGATCTGCCCTGACAGTTGAACCGGATGAAGATTTACAAAAAAGATATAAGTCATCCATAACATGAACCACGATAAATGCAGTTGCCGGCTCCGGCGAATGTTCGTCTGTTCGTCCAGCCGGCTTAAAGAGCTGTTTCTGCTCCCGCCTTTTGCATCTGTCCGATCCATTATACACCAAGTAATTACCCATTGCAAGATAAGTATGTTTGCCTGTTTATGCAATGATTACGAAGAAATATAGTGTTATCAGCGTTGAAAAACTGAGCGGCCATATCATAGACCCATCTGAAAGCCTGTTCCACCTGTCCTTCAATTTTCCGGTACAAAACCGGAAAAGGATTCTCGTGTGAATAGGCGTATGGAAAATGAAGAATTTTGAATCGTTTGGAATGCATTAGTTTTTCACCCATTGCCAGCCTGATGCCCTCTAAAGGTATGATCTTGTCCTTTTGCAGGGCTATGACCATTAAATTATCATTGAAATCTGACATGTGCCTTTCCCTTTCCTTTTTCCTGATATCAGGCGCAAGAACTGTCCTGAAAGCCCTGCCGAAATTACTTTCCATCATTTCATATTGAAACGCCGTGTCGTCTGAAGAAAGACTCCTGTTATCATAAACACTGCCATAAAACTTTTTTATTGTCTCAAAAGCTACGCTGTCCATGATATACCTGGAAGTACCTTGAAGATGATTGAAAAGTGCCCCTCCTGCAAAAAAAATAATCTTAGACCGCTTCAGCATATCGCCGGCATTACTGACCATTAGCGTTTGCAATAACAAACAGCTTATTGAATAGGCAAAAAAATCAATTACAGTACCGGGATTGAAAAAAGAATGATGTCCCCCTTTTATTTGTCTGAGAAGATTTATTAAATCAACAGCACTCTGGAGTCCTGATAAAAAAAAGCGTTGAGGGTATTTTGTCAGTCTATCACTCAATGCCAGGTTTGCTATAGAAGATTCACGGATACCTGGATAATTGCGTTTTCTAACCTCAAGCAAACCAGCCATCTTCCGCGTATCTGACCATTCCGGCAAACCACGGTTGATATGGTATGATAAAGGAAACATAAGCACAGCTTTTCCCGTTGTTTCAGCAAGATGTTTTGCCCCGGCAAGATGTTTATACCATGTTCTTTCATTCAATCCATGCAGATAAATGATAACTTCGCTGCCTTTACTCAGACCTTCAGGGAAAAAAACCGGATAGCGAAAACAATTGTTTTCGTGAATGAGCAGATCTTCCCTTATACCGTTGAAAACAACCGGCATGACCGGACTGGAATTAAAATCAAAATTTCTGATGACAATCCGGTTGCCGGGTAATACTATTTCATCTTTATTAAGATCAAATAAATCCTTTAACTGCAGATATTGTTCAAAATATTTCATAACCGTTATGCTAAAGACACAAAATAAGCTCATGTGGTCCTCATTTGGTAAATAATGGTTCCTATGCGCCATGTGGGGGATTAAAGAATAATCTGTGGGGTGAAATCGCATTATCAGGGGTAAAAAGTCTTTGTCTGCAGTCATGGTATTTCACCCCTCAATAAAAATGTTTACTTTTATTGTTTATAATTGATTCTGCTCCGAAAATTATCAGGCAAGATTTTCAGCCATCATGGAATATTTTTTCGGATTATTTTCATAATTCAATACCGAAATGTTACCCTGGGAAAAAAAAATTCCGTATTACCTTACCGAAAGAAAAAATACAGTAAGCTTTATTCTTTTTACGGCCTTATTTGCTCTTGTGTTCATTAACATATACTCCCCTTTTGGTGTTGATAAACGGCTCGATGTAAGTGAATTACATTTTTTTCTTTATTCCAGTATCGTTATTCTCATCGGTATGCTTGTTATCGTTATCAGCAGGACATTGATGTATCTGTTCACTCGCTACAGACCTATGAAATATATTGTTTATGCCGGCTGGATTATAGGTGAAATACTGGTTCTTGCGCTTGTATACTGCCTTATACAATGGTTCTTTCTGCAGAGCGGTGACAATTTTATGCTGGTCTTTCGCAAGACTGTCAGAACAACGGCCTATATCATCCTTCTGCCCTATATTATTTCCTGGCTTTATTTGTCATTCAAAGATAAGTACACGACCCTTGAGAAAATAGAGAGCAAAGATACAACTCAGGGAATAACCGGAAATTCACAAAAAAAAGCAAGAATGGCTTCATCCATGTTCTCTTTCCATGATGAGAAGGGATCGCTTAAATTCTCCATAAAAAAGGATGACTTGTTATATATTGAAGCGGCTGACAATTATATTGTCCTTCATTATCTGGCAAATCAGAAACCTGCACGGTATATGATAAGAAACACACTTAAAAGAATTGAACAGGACATGCCTGAATCCGGCCTCGTTCGCTGTCACAGGTCTTATATGGTGAATATTGACAATGTTAAGGTCATCCGAAAAGAAAAGGAAGGCCTGATCATCGGGTTTGAATCTTCTTCCGGCATGACTGTTCCCATCTCAAAAACATATTTTGATATCTTTATCAAAAGGTTATCGCATTTTGCAGGGGTTGAAAAAGAAGATGTCTGAACTAAGATTAATAGGATTTTAGGATTGTTGTATAATTGATTTTTTCACACTCTGCTCCTTATTTATTATTCTTTTGTCTTTACTCTTATTCCTTTCGTCTTTGATCTTTATTCTTTTGTCTTAATTCTTGGTTCTTGATTCTATTTCAATTTACGATGTACTATGTACAATGTACAATTTTCGAAGTTTATTCCGACACCCCAGACCACCTCGCCCAAAACCCAAGACCACCGAATACCGGTTACCGTTTCTCTTTATCTTCATATGCTGATTGACATGTGACCCCTAACGGGGTCAAATACCAAACAAAAATGCACTTTCTATAAACATACAAACCCTCCGGGTTTGAAGACATAACAATATCTTTCCTCATTCTCATTCTTTCCTCATTTTCATTCTCATTCTCATTCTCTTTCTGATTCACTTCTTCCCGTCTTTAATCTTTCATCTTTTGTCTTTATTCTTGGCTCTTGGCTCTTGGTTCTATTCAAACAAAACTCACCTTGACCTTTTTCAGCAATTTTTCTTCCAAAAGTCGCGCAATGCGATTTACAACAGTCCGGCGGATCTCAAGTTCAACAGGAAGATGGGGATCCTGATGTGCTATATTGATTCGGGTACCAATGATAAAATCAATCTCATCACTTTCGAGGATCAGCTTTACGATCTCATCAGCCGGCCCTCTGTTGAGTTTTAAATTTATATTATAGGCAATCAGCAATTTCTCAACCTTGTTCAATGTCAGTATACCCTCTGTGAACAGGTCAATCCCCTCCATATAGTTCAGCGGAGGCAGTTCCGGATCCTCAAAGCGGAAGACATCTTCCACCTTCAGGTTCAATTCACGCGATATAATATCGCCTGTTGTAGCACCCATGATAATTTTTTTCCCTGCAAATTCTTTTACGGATTGTGCCAGTAATCTATCATCCTCCTTGTTATATGGTGGTCCGGTGCAGATCAGCAGGCGCCGTGGTTCACGGAAGTATATGATACCGCAACTGCTATCGTCCTTAGCCTGGAAACCATCATTTCTGTAAGCCATATTAAGGATTTTTGCAGACAGGTCGCGTGCAGATATTTGGGGAAATTGTTTTACGGTATCCACAGCCATCCGGGCAACGTTATCGATGCCCCAGCCAAAAGGGAAACGGGGAGTTCCCATACCCGACTGCGCAATACCATCAGTACAAAAAATGATACGATCACCCTTTTTTGGCAAGAAAGTATATATCTGTATTTTTTTGCCTGGGTTGGAATCACAGGCAAGAGAAACTGTTTTCGTTTCGGGTTGGAACACTTTTCTGTCCCTGATAATAATGCCGGGCGGATTGTCATATTCCAGCAAGGTTGTCTTACCGTCATACTCAATGTCAACGATGGTAAATGTTGAATAATTGATTTTTCGTTCACTGCATTCAGGCAGGGTTTTCATTATTATCTCGGCAGTTTTTTCGGGCTCTTTATGTTCGCGGGTAAAATTAAGTGCCATGGTTGCTGTGAGGGTAGCCAGCACATTAGCCTTTATGCCGTGACCCATGCCATCGGAGAGAACAACAACGACCCGGTTTTCCTCTTTCACCCTGCCAGAAAGAAAGACATCGCCGCAAATACGTTCACCTTCATAGCTTTTTTGCTGGCAGTCAACTTCTACAAAAAAATTCTCCTCCATGGCAACCTTTTATCATTTCTTCTTTTCTCCCTTATAAAACTCAATGATAGAGTTCAACATGCGTTCGATATCCGTGGCGCCCTCACCCAGCAGGAATCCAATTTTCTGTACCATTTCAAGGTTACGGTCAATCACATCGTTAATGCGGTTGATCACCTCGGTGCGCTGAACCTCCGGTGCCCTCATATCACGTATAATGCCCCCCACCACCTTGCCTTTAACGATGGGAAATATTGAAACATTTAACAAATTTTCTCCAACGTTAATATCCCTGCTTTCAATGTTTTCATTATCATTCAACACATATGAAAACAAGTTAATAAAGTTCTGAGGAATAAGCTTGTTCAGGTCAGCACCTACCAGCCCGGGAATCACGGCATCTATCTCTTCAGCCTCTTCACCAATGATAGTTGAAAAAGTAGCATTAGCCTTTATAATTTTCAATTTGTTATCTATAAATACGACGCCGGCTCTTAATTTTTCCAGCATAGCATCTGTAAGTTCTGACATCTGACCGGCTGCTTCTTTTTGCAAACGGGCATTTCCTTCAGTTTCTTTTAACAATCTGCGTGTCTGCGTGAGTTTTTCATTGAGTTGACGGATGGATTCCATATTGCTCATGCTGTTCTTCGTGGCATATGAAATACACATTTCCGGAATTGTAAGGCCTCTGCCAACATCTATCGCGAATTCCCTGCAGGAAGCATACCCGCATGCCGAACAATTCATGGAGTCACTGCCTGACTTTTCAAGCATGTTAAGGATCTCTGTAATTCTCTCTTCAGGTGGCACGGGGAGACGTTGATCGTTGCCTGTGAAAGTACGACTGTAGTCAAGTTCCAGATATTTCTGCAGCAGCTGATACCATTCAATTCTGAAAAACCTTTGAAGGCGTTTGTTGGCGTATTTAATGACAAGACGCTCGCTGAATAACCGGCTGCTTTTTTTCGAGAATCCGGGACCTGAAAGGGAATTTCCTGAAGTGACGTGCACATGCCTGTGAATAGACTTTATATTATGCTCAAATTCCAGCAAGGCCTCTTTCATAGAATCTGTTCCTTCAATGGAAACAATGTTTGTCGTCACCAGATTTTCATCCATGTCAGCAGCCTGTATCATCCCGTTCGTCAGGGGATACAATGCCCCTTTATAACTCAGCGGAGGATCAAAATCTGAAAATTCAAGATTAGCTTCATCAATATTAAAGTGTTTGAAAAGACTCCTCAATTCTGTAAAGGTAATGGCCACATCAACCTTACGGTCGTCATCAAATAACATAGCTTCGTCTTTCTTGGAAATATCCGGACCGATATACATCACTTTAAGTTCAGTACCATAATGATGTCTGGCTATCCGGGCCCCGGCAGTCATAGGCGAAAGAAGAGGCGCCAGGTTCCCTATCAGACTGGGATGGTATTTTTCCACATATGACACAACAACAGGATCAGTTGATGTGATATAATACCTCCCTTTAAAATCACTGAAGAGAAGCTGATATTTATAGGCTATGACATCAACACCAAATGATAACTCGCAGGCATATTTAATACCCAATGCCCTGAGCATGGTAGCAAATTTACGGTAATCTGTAACATCCTCAAATTCAACAGATATGCTTGGCGATAACAGTGCCAGCACTTTTTCTCCCGAATCAAGCAGGGCTTTTGCTTCTTCAAGAGAACTTCGATAAACTATAACTCCCTGACTACATGACATGATGCATGATCCGCAGCCAATACACCTGTCGGGGTTAACAAAAGGATAACCGTCGGAAGCATCAACCTGAATAGCCTTTACCGGGCATATGCGAACGCACGCATAACATTTATTACAATTGACTGTTTCAATTTTTACTAATGGTTCCAAGTGTTATCCTCCGGTTTTTATAAGATCCTGAAGAGAATCTGTAAGTATCTGTTGAATATTATCATCACTGACACGATTATACATCTTACCATCAATCTGAAGGTTTGGTCCTTCACTGCATTCTCCGAAACAATGGTCCCCCCTGAAAAACACTTTATCGGCAAGATTATGATGATTGATAAACCGCTGAATACTCTTCAGCAGGTTTTTATTTCCCCGCGAGAAGCAGGAACTGCCCAGGCATATTATTATCTCCCGCCTATGGTTCATAGCTTATCAGTACTGTTTCGTAAAGATAATAAGAAAATGGGAATTGTCGGGTTGTGATTGTTGTGGGTGTTATGGCCTGCCTGCAGGCCAGGCAGGTTGTTGTGGTGGCTGTGGTGGTTGTCGGCCTGCCCTTCTTCAGGCATTCATCAGTGTTTAAGAAAGAAGGGAAGCACCGGCGGGTGATGCAATAAATACAGCACTATCTCCTCCCCTTCCTATGAAACTGTCGAACTTTTTACTTATTTTAGCCATCCAAGCTATCAAACCATGAAAGTACTGCCCGAAAAGACAGTTAAGCGGCTAAGCGAATACCGGAGAACTATGCTTCGCTGCTTTGATGAAGGCAAAACGCATATATACTCGCATGAACTGGCTGCATTACATAACGTTACTGCTGTTCAGGTACGAAGAGACATAATGTTCATCGGGTATTCAAGCCAGAGCCGTATCGGTTACGATATTAAAGACCTTACGAAAGCCATTGGCAAAATCATTGATCCCAAAGAAGTGATGAATCTTGCTGTGGTCGGTTACGGCAACCTGGGAAAGGCACTTTCGGCCTACCTGATGAACAAAAGGCCTATGTTGAAGCTTGTGGCCGCTTTTGATATAGACCCAAAAAAAATCGGCTCTTTAAATTCAGGTATTCCTTGTTATTCTATTGAAAGGTTACGCGAAATCATAGCTTCACAAAATATTACAATGGCCATTCTTTCTGTCCCTTCATCTGCTGCCCGGGAAATGGCCAGGGCACTGGTGGCTTCCGGGATTAAAGGAATCCTTAATTTCACCACCGTAAACATCAATGTCCCGGCCGATATTGCACTTGAGGAATCTGATATCATTTCTTCCATTGAAAAATTAGCATATTTTGTAAAGCGTACCAGGTAATTATTTGGTGATTTGGTGATCTGCTGATCTGCTGATTTGGTGATTGGGTGATCTGCTGATCTGCTGATTTGGTGATTGGGTGATTGGGTGATTGGGTGATTGGGTGACCTGCCTCCAAGACTACAACAACCACAACCACCACAACCAGTACAACAACCACAACCTCACCCCCGGCTCTGCAAAATAACATCGAGGCTTCGTCACACTCTGCAACCTTTCACCTTCCTTTTTTGTTATAATAATTTAGATTAAATAAAAATATAAGAATGCTTATTTTTTTTATAATTTAGGCACCAGCCTTAAAAATGAGGTTTATATGACATCAGCTGAAACAAAAGAAACAGTAAAGCAAATATTTACAGATTATCTTGAAAAAAAAGGTCATCGTAAAACGCCCGAAAGGTATGCTATTCTTGATGAAATATACGAAAACAAAGGTCACTTTGATATTGAGACCTTATACGTATTAATGAAAAACAAAAACTACAGGGTTAGCCGGGCAACACTTTATAATACCATTGAATTACTGTTGGACTGCAACCTGGTTATCAAGCATCAGTTTGGTAAAAACATTGCCCAGTTTGAAAAAGCATTTCAATGCATTCAGCATGACCATCTCATTGATATTGAAAGTGGTGCCGTAGTTGAATTCTGCGATCCCCGCATACAGGAAATCATCAATACAGCCTGTGAGCTGAACGGATTTGTTCCAAGTCACCATTCACTCTATATATACGGCAGAAAAATACAGGCCTATGATAGAAAAAAAAGACCCACATGAATGCAGAGACTGTTAAAGGTAAACCATAAAACATCAATTTCCATCTGCTTTACGGCATTAAGTCTTATTATACCATTTCTCTGTCTTCGCTACTCAATTTTAAGTCTGCTCAAAAAAGCACAAAAAATAAAAATGCCATAAAGATATCAAATCAGAAGGATCGCAAAGAATTTACAATTAATGGATTATACTTTGTATTGGTTTTATGTCCGGGTACCTTAAAGGCAAAAATATGCTTTTATGGAGTGGCCCGGCCTGAATATTTCACGAAATTATTTGTACCTTGCGCATGAATTTTTCAATCATACCATTTTAATGAAAGTAGACGTTTTGTTAGGCCTTCAATGGGGAGATGAAGGCAAGGGAAAAATTGTGGATGTACTGACACCCGGCTATGATATCATTGCACGTTTTCAGGGAGGTCCAAACGCCGGACACACCCTCGAATTCAATTCCATTAAACACATCCTGCATACCATCCCGTCAGGGATTTTTCATCCCCATCAGGTTAATGTAATCGGCAACGGGGTGGTTATTGATCCGGTTATTTTCAAAAAAGAGACCGAAGCACTGGCAGCGTTAGGTGTGGATTTAAAAGACAAATTACTGATTTCCACGAAAGCACATCTGATATTGCCTTCTCACCGCATTCTTGATGCAGCTTCCGAAGCAGCTAAAGGATTGACAAAAATTGGTTCCACTCTTAAGGGTATAGGCCCGACCTATATGGACAAAACAGGCAGAAATGGTTTAAGGGTAGGTGACATCATTTCACCGGCTTTTAAAGAGAAATATCAATTCCTGAAAGAAAAACACAAGGACCTCCTTACGATATATAATTATCCATATGATATTGAAGAACAGGAAAAAACCTGGTTTGAAGGTATTGAGGAGATAAGGAAATATGACATTATCGATAGTGAAGTATTCATCAACCAACAACTCGTCAAAGGAAAAAAGATACTTGCCGAAGGAGCACAGGGCACTCTGCTTGATATTGATTTCGGATCCTACCCTTTTGTGACTTCATCCAATACAATATGTGCCGGAGCCTGTACGGGACTTGGTATTGCTCCTTCAAAAATCGGAGAAGTGCTGGGTGTTTTCAAGGCCTATTGTACACGTGTCGGATCAGGACCTTTCCCGACAGAACAGGATAACGAAACCGGAAATTCATTGCAAAAGACGGGCAGTGAATTTGGAGCCACAACAGGCAGACCGCGTCGTTGCGGATGGCTGGATCTTGTAGCTCTGAAATATTCAATTATGATTAACGGTGTAACACAGCTCTTCATGACCAAATCAGATGTGCTTTCTGATTTTGATAAGATAAAAATTGCGGTCAAATACAAAATAAATGATATTGAAACCGAATCATTACCTTATGATCTGAATGATATTACAGAACCGGTATATTTTGAAATGAAAGGATGGAAGCGTGATATTTCAAATGTTACCTCAGCCGATGATATGCCCCGGGAATTAACAGATTACATAAGTTTCATTGAAAACGAAACCGGGGTGCCCATTACCATTGTATCATTGGGCCCTGACCGTCGTCAGATTCTTTTCAGGAAATAATTTCACTGTTCACAATAAATATTCAAATCTTCAAACCTGACAGCCAATCATCTCTTGTTTGGCAATTCCAATCCATATCCGCTGATCTTGTCTTCCCTCTTTAAAAGGAAGGCAAAGAGGAAGCCAAATAATCCGAGAGCGGCCAGCATCAGAATCGGATTGGTGTAATCAAAGCTGGCCTCCCCGGCCTTTACCATTTCAGCTGTAACGCCCGGATTTGATTTATCCAGAACCTTTCCAATGAGTAAAGTAAAACCCCACAATCCGAGATTCTGGATAGAAAACATAAGACCGTAAGCAGTACCAATACGGCTTTGATCCACAATTTTTGTTACCGAAGGCCACATAGCCGCCGGAATGAGTGAAAAAGCAATGCCCAGCATGAACATTGGGATAATGGGAGTAACCCTGGTCATCGACAGGACAAGGTGCACCAGCACCAGTAAACCTGAGCCGAAAAGCATTACACTGGCACTTTTCCCTTTGGTATCGGTAAGCCAACCAAACAACGGGGTAAAAACGATAGTCCCGAAATATACTGAAGAACTTATAATGCCACTGATTTTTTCACTGAAGGAAAACTTATTCTGCAGAAGATCAGGTGCATATTTCATAAAAGGGAAAACAGCTGAATAAAAAGTAACACAAAGCAATGCTATATAAATAAAGGACCGGTTTGTTAAAAGAGCAAAAACATCTTTTATGTTGAAAGGTTCTTCAGCTTCGATAAGGATTTGTTTTTCACGGCGATCAAAGCGATAATCAATAACGACATATATAAGGAAAAGCAGGAAACCTATACCGAGCAGCAGTGCGCCGAACCATATAGGCGTTGTCCATTCAGGTTCCATTAATTGCGGGGTGATGATCAGCGACAGTGCTGCCCCTAAACGGGCAATAGCCAGGTTAATACCGAGTGCAAAAGCGATCTCTTTTCCTTTGAACCATTTAACAATTGTTTTGGTTATCACAACAATACTTGTTTCAGCCCCCAGGCCAAAAAGAAAATAACCTATTGACATGACCTTCAGTGCAGGTGACATGCCTGGCCAGAATGAACTCATCAGATTATATCCGTAACCTCCTGCATTAAAATAGGAAGAAGCGCCATATCCGGTTATTAAGGATCCGGCAAACATAAAAAACACAAAAAATAAACCCGTAATACGGATACCGAATTTATCAGCTATCATACCGCCAAAAACAGCCATAAGCAGGAAAACATTCGGTATTGAATAGGCAGCAATAAAAAAGCCATAATCCCCTGATGAAAAGCCCAGTATCTCTCCCATTTTTTGCTTAAGAGGAGAAAGAGCATCATAAAAATAATAATTTGCTGCCATCACAAAGCTGATGAGCAACAGGATGCTCCATCGAAAAGCCTTATTCTCACGGAAAGAATGTGATATGTTCAACATGATATAATGATTAAAACTTCAAATATAGAAGTTTTATTTTACCATAACATGACAAGTGGCATAGAATCCGGATTTTGAAAAGCTTTTCTTCCCCTTTTGAGTTGTTTGTTTGCTTTTAGGAGACGGGGCAATCAGCATGAAGAATTTCTTATCAAAGATTTACATTTTAAAAATATATTCACATCTTTGCTCTCCCAAAACAACAAAAGCCATAAATCTAAATATATAACTGATAATCAACCACTACTATGAATGAATCTATAGCAATCTTATGCGCAGGCGGACCTGCTCCCGGTATTAACACCGTTGTTGGTTCAGTAACCAAAGTATTTCTGAATGCCGGCTATAATGTAATTGGGATCCATGAAGGATACAAGACAATCTTCACAGATCATCCGAATATCGAAATGCTTGATTTTTCTTTTGCTGACCTCATTTACAGCCGTGGGGGATCAGCGCTGAAGATGAGTCGTTATAAACCCAAAGATGAAGAATTTAAGGTTGATTTTTTTGTCAACAACAATGTAAAATTACTGGTGACCATTGGAGGCGATGACACAGCTTCAACGGCAAACAGGCTCAGTAAATTTCTTGAAAAGAACAAGGTGAAGGTATCGAACATCCATGTTCCCAAAACCATCGACAATGATCTGCCTCTTCCTGAAGGAATTCCTACCTTCGGATATCATTCAGCAAAGGAAGAAGGGGTTAAAATAGGAACAACCATATACGAAGACGCACGTACCAGCGGCAACTGGTTTGTAATATCAGCGATGGGCCGTGAGGCTGGTCACCTGGCATTTGGCATCGGCACTTCCTGTCATTTCCCTATGATTATCATTCCTGAAATGTTCAATAAAACCAAAATCACATTTGATAAAATTACGCGCATGATCATTTCATCGATGATAAAACGCAAACTGCTCGGTATTGAATACGGCGTTGCCATTATCAGCGAAGGTGTTTTTCACTTCATGAGCGATGAAGAAATTGAGGGAACAGGCATTAATTTTACGTATGATGAACATGGTCATCCCGAGCTGGGTAATGTGAGCAAAGCCCATATTTTTAATATGTTGTTGCAACGCAGGCTTCAAAGATTGAATCTTTCTATAAGAAGCCGGCCCAGTGAAATTGGTTACGAACTCCGCTGTATACGTCCGATTGCCTACGACCTGGCCTATGCAACATTGCTTGGCACCGGAATTTATAAGCTTTTCAAGGAAGGATTAACAGGTTGCATGATCATCCAGAACCATCAAGGCAATGTTGAACCCTTATATCTGAAAGATGTTGAGGATGAAAACGGAAAGGTAAAGCCACGTCTTGTCAATATAGCATCAGAACGGGTAAAACTTGTTTTTGACAATAACCTGCATTACATTACCAAAAATGATTACAAAACGGCAAAGAAATACCTTGCTGATCCTGAAGAATATGATTTCAGGAAAATCCTGGAATGGTAACCTGAAAGCCCCGTTGAACGGGGCTTTTTTTTTGTAGTAAATTTTAATATCTTTAACTGCTGATTTAAAGTTTCTTATAAAAAACACACTTTACACCATGGGCACAGTCAAAAAGAAAAAAGGCACCATCGCCATTCTCACCGGTGGAGGAGATGTGCCGGGATTAAATCCTGCTATCAGGGCCATTACAATCAGAGCGTTAAGGGAGGGATATCAGGTTTTGGGCCTCAGAAGAGGTTGGGCTGGCATTACCGAATTGGTCAGAGATAAAAAAGCTGACAACAGTGAAAAATATGTAGTATTAACGGAAGAACTTGTCAACAAAGCAGGCAGAACCGGAGGCACTTTTCTTCATACATCGCGCACACGTCCCAGTCATGTTCCAAAAGCTGAAGTCCCGGAACAATATCGTGACAAATATAAAAATGAAGTTAACGACCTAACCGATGAGGTTATTAAAAATCTTGAGTACCTTGGTGTTGATTACCTTATTCCTATTGGCGGTGACGATACCCTGACCTATGGTGTACGTTTATATGCCGAAGGGGTAAAAGTGGTGGCTATCCCCAAAACAATGGACAATGATGTTCCCGGGACGGATTATTGTATTGGTTTCAGCACCTGTGTTACCCGTACCATTCAGATGTGCAATACATTGCGTACGTCGGCAGGTTCACACGAACGCATCCTGGTGCTTGTGGTGTTCGGAAGATACGCCGGTTTCACAGCTATGTTGCCCACCATGGCAGGTGCTGCCAACAGGTGTGTGATTCCCGAATATAAGTTTGATCCCGAACTCCTGACGCGGCTTCTGTTAGAAGACCGGGAAAAAAATCCCAGCCGGTACTCTGTGGTGTTGGTTTCTGAAGGAGCACAGATGACCGGAACAAGTGATACAACTTTCCGTCCGGGTGAAAAAGATGATTATATTCACGTAACCCTTGGAGGTATCGGCGAGTTAATCTCTGATAAAATAAAAGAATACTCTGCACAATATAACAAAGGGAAAAAAATCAACACCATTTATCAGCAACTGGGTTATCTTGTAAGGGGCGGTGATCCTGACGCCATTGATTCAATAGTCCCCATGGCTTATGGCAATCTTGCCCTTGACCTGATATTAAAAGGTATTCACGGCAGACTCGTTGTCCTCCGGAACGGACGCTATGATAATGCCCCGATCGATGTTGTTACAAGCACAAATAAAGTGGTTGATGTAAAACGATATTATAACATCGATCGATTAAGACCTCACTATAAAAGTTTTGAGTTTCAGCCCCTGTTTATCATGACAGGTAATTCCTGAAAAAAATAAGCGATTGCCTTTGCAGGAATCGCTTATTTTCTAACATAAACCCAGGCATTGGGTGTAATATCCGCCCTGAATTGATCGATTTCAGCCACGCTGGTTCTGAAATTATTATATGATCTTGCAGAAACCATTTGCAAACCGCTTGTTCCAAAGATAATCTCACCTTCATAACCCATACCTCTGATCTTTTCAGCATACCGGCTGGCATTTTCAGGTACCATGAAACAACCAACAATCATATAAAACTGAGCATTGGTTGCCGGTAATGATTGAGGTTGAATATCCACCGGACTTGCTTCTTGCTGTTGTTCCTGCTGTATTTCACTCATCATATCCTGATAATAAATGGAAGAATCGACATACTCTGCATGACTCACTGTATCAACAAATGCTGAAAGTGTATCCACTTTCTTTGACAGAAACTTTGTTTTAATGAACTTGCAGGAAGGCATGACCAGCAGGATAACCAATGAAACTACAATAATTTTTTTCATTTGGATTCAATATGGGTTAACACATTTATCTAATTTAAGCTAAGATAAGAAAAGACCTTCATTCACACACCACACATAGTTGTTAATAAACACCCGGACAAAAGGAAAAATGCTGATATTTGACCATTAACGGTTTGTTAATAAGTTTTTTGTTTAGGATCATTGATGATTATACCTTCTTGTGAATAAAAAAAGCGGCTTAAATAAAGCCGCTTTTTAATATTTCAGTACAATATGTTTACTGCATAATGGCCCTGAATGACTCTGTTGAAGCATATTTCAGTAATTCAGCATCTTTCAGAGCATATTCTTTCCATTTTGCATCTTTGCCAACAGCATTCCGAAGGTTGACAAATACACCATCTTCTTTGCCTGCACGGGCACTGGCAATAGCTTTCAGGTAATAGACACAGGCACCTACATCATCACCCATTTCATTCAATGTAGCAAGAGCCTTGTCATTATTACCATTCAGCAGTTGCGCCAGAGCTGCATTAAAGGATGGCTTGCTGCCAAAATAGCTGGCTGCTGCAGCGTAATCACCTTGTTTTATTTTTATTATACCCAGGTTATAGCTGGCTGCATCGCCGGCACCCATTCCGGCAGAAAGCAAACTTTCTGCTGTTTCCAGATCACCTTCGGCGAGAGCAACAGCTCCAAGGTTGCATTTTGCCACCTCATCATCAGCTATGGCTTTTGCCTTTTCGAAAGCGGCTTTTGCCTCAGCTGTTTTTCCCATTTTCATGAGCATATGACCAACATTGGTATGTGTCCTGACATCATCGGGAAAAGCGAGGGCAGCTGCTTCATAGATGGCCAGCTTTACAGCGTTATCATCAGTTAAAGTTGCACCATAAAGAATCTCTTCCACATCAAGTTTTGAAGGATCGGTCTTGGCAAGGTTCAGAATTTCATCATCCGAAAGACCAATGACATCAACATTTACAGTCATAACCGAACGACGAAGCTTGGGCAATACGTCAACGGCAATGTCTTCATAAGCTTTTGATATGTTCTTGATCTCCTTTTCACGCACAACAGGATCGGAATACATAGAAAGCACGCGAAGAATTAAATCCTTGTCCTGTATACTTGACTGCTCCATCAACTCTTTAAAACCTTCCCAGTCTTCAGCTGTTGAAGCAATGGTAAGAAATTCAGCGGCATCAGCTTCGGCAACTTCACTGTTCTTTAATGCTTTCTTCAGGTATTGTTCAGCAGAACCACCCCTGTTTCCCGATAGCTTTTCATTCAGATCAAGCGGACCATCAGGAGAGGCATAAGCTGAAATTTTGGCGCCCTTAAACTGCTTGCTGCTATCTGCCTGAGCTTCCTTCAGAGCAGCTTCGAAAGTTGACACATCATCACTTTTAAGTTCTGATTTGCGGACATCGGATTTGTTTATCACATAATGAATATCAGCTTTATAACTTTCGGGTGTAATTCGAACAAATTTATCACCGATCATAACGGTCTTTGGACTTACCTGAACCAGTTGTGAGGTAGCAATCACACCGTCAGCTATTTTTGCTGATGAGAATTCAACCGGGGTTTTTTCCTTAATACTGGCGGACATCCTGACCATAAGTTCTGATTTCATCATCTCCGGTGAATAAGGAATAGTCCCTGTATAGGAATAACTACCACCTGCGTAAGGGATAACTTTATTGTTAGCCTTAACAGATTCGCCCTGAAGTGTGGTGGATTCAAATTCCTTTTCACCGCCTTCATATTTCAAAACAGGTGTTGCAACTACAACAGCTTTTTTGTTGAAATACTTTTCAGGGAATTTTGTGTCAACGGTAACGGTAACTTCACCCTTATGTGTTTCAAGCGGGTTGGGTTTTACCTCGTATGAAACAGTGGGTGCATTGTCCCTCATCTTGGTGAGCCCGGCACATCCGCTGAGGATCAATGCTGCAGCAACAATTGATGGTAAGTAGTTTAGTCTAATTTTTTTCATAATACAAAATTATTCGTTTTACAATTTCGGAATGTTTATTTCTATATCAAGTTGGTTTACAAACTTAATAAATGTTTTAGTTAAAACAAAACAGTAATCTGTTTGCTTTTAACAAAATCCATAGTAAAAATATAAAAATTATGAATACAACAACCGTCATCGCTCCATAAATTAATTATCATAGGGATTAATATGCATGTTATACAAGGCAAAAGCCGATATATCAACCTGTTCCTCAATCTTAAAACGGATTGGTTTGCCGGTTCCGTGACCGGCCTTTGACTGTATCCTGATCAAAACAGGCCCGGGGCCGGGTACCTTATCCTGAAGAGTGGCTGTATATTTGAACGAATGTGCCGGCACCACACGGTCATCCTGCTCACCTGTTGTAACCATGATGGCCGGATATTTAACACCTTCACGGATATTATGCAGGGGCGAATAATCAAACAGGCAATTGAATTCTGCAGAGTCATTAACCGAACCATAATCGCTTTCCCATGCCCCTCCACTGGTAAACCTTTGATAGCGTAACATATCCATAACACCAACTTGTGGAATCGCCACACCGAAAAGACCGGGCATCTGATTAACAACTACACCTACGAGCAGTCCGCCATTAGAACTTCCTTCAATAACCAGCCTGCTTGATCGGGTGTATTTTTCCCTGATCAGGTATTCCGCTGCTGCGATGAAATCATCAAAAACATTCTGTTTGTTCAGTCTGATCCCGGCTTTATGCCATTCTTCCCCGTATTCTCCGCCCCCCCTCAGATTGGCATTGACAAAAATACCTCCGTTTTCAAGCCATACTATACGACTGGGACTGAAACGCGGAAGAAGAGATTTGTTAAATCCTCCATATCCATGTAACCAGACCGGATTCCTGCCATTTTGTTTTATGTCCCTGCGAAGAATTATATACAGGGGAATCCTGGTCCCATCCTTGCTGGTACAGAATTCAAGCCTGGTGATATAGTCTTCAGGATTGAAATCAACCACAGGTTTAAAAAGAATGTCCGATTTATTATTTTCTATATCATAACGATAAATAGTTTCCGGCATGGTATAACCCATGAGTGTATATAAGAGCTCATTGTCGCCGTTCTTTCCATGCATTGAAAATACGTCAACATATTCAGGAAGCTTTATCTCATACAGGAATTTCCCTTCCCGGTCCATGACTCTAATAACCGAATGAGCATCTACAAGATGCTTGACAAAGATCTTATCTCCGGCAAGAACGACCTGCGACATCACATCATTTTGCTCTGCAATCAATGTTTTACTTTGAAAACCACCTGACCTTATATCAAAATTCAGCTTTATCAGCTTGTTTTTTGATGCATTCTCATCGGTCATCAGATACAGTTCATTTTCAATATTGCCAACAACAACCAGTTCGTTATCGAAAGAATCATTCAGCCTGATGAACCCCCGCCCCGGGTTTTGCATGTTTTTAACATGAATTATATGGCCATAACTTGTTTCCGATTCATATATGATAAGAAAACGTTCATCGGATGTAACGTCTGCGGTAAAACGCCTGTCAGGATTTTCATCGTCGCTGAAAACAGGAATATCCGATTTCTGAGGCCTTCCTATATGATGGTAATAAACCTTATGATACCGGTCAGGCGAGGTGAGTTCCTGTTGATCTCCGGGCTTCGGATAGCAGCTGTAATAAAACCCATTTCTGTACCATGATACAGATGAAAACTTAACCCACTCAAGGTGATCTGCCAGATCATTACCACTGATAAGGCTTTTTACAAAAATCTCATTCCAGTCTGATCCTTCCTTTGATAGAGCATAGGCCAGGTATTTACCGTCGTTGCTTATGGCATACCGGATCAGGGCCACTGTCCCGTCCTGTGAAAAAAGGTTGGGGTCCAATATAACACGTGGTTCTGAGCCCAGGCTGTCCATAACATAAAGCACATCCTGATTCTGTAAACCGTTATTCTTTAGAAAGAAATATTTCTCTCCCTTTTTAACAGGTGCACTATACCTTTCATAATCCCATATTTCCATGAATCTGGTTCTCAGTGAATCCCTGAAAGGGATACGGCTCAGGTAATCAAAGGTAATTTTTTTCTGGGCTCTGATCCACTCATCTGTTTCAGGCAGTGATGAATATTCGAGCCAGCGATACGGATCGGACACAGCATTTCCAAAATAAACATCTGTGGAATCCGTCTTTTTTGATACAGGATAATCAATATAAGAGGAATTGCATGCTGCAAACAGAAGTACAAGACTGATGATCAATAGCTTACGCATACTATAAAGCGGCTTTGAGAAGTTGCATCTTTCGGATAAAAATAAAAAAAAGCCGTCTAAAAAGGCAAAAAAAACATATCCATAAAATCAACGAAATCAGCAAAGATAATCTTTACCGCATCATTAATCTATATAAATCCTTATATGAAAAAGCCTTTCCCCGACAGCCTTCCTTTACCTGATCAATCAGTTATGGTGGCGATCCCGGTTACGATCACGGCCTCGGTCTTTATCATAGTCCCTGCGCGGAGGTCGTCTGCTCTGACTCCTTGGTTTGAATTCCGGTTCATCAGGCATACCTTCCGGTTTCGGTAAAAGTGCTTTTCGCGAAAGACGAAGATTACCTCTTTTTTCATCAATCTCAATGAGTTTAACTTCAACCGTATCACCTTCCTTCAACACATCTTCCACATTTTTAACGCGTTCCCAACTAATCTCCGAGATATGCAAAAGGCCTTGTTTGCCCGGCAGTATTTCAATAAATGCGCCAAAGGTTTGTATCCCTTTCACAACACCATTATAGACCTTGCCAACTTCAGGTACTTCAATAATAGCCCTGATCCGGTCAAGGGCTGCGTCAATAGAGGCTTTGTCGGCCGACGAAATGTCAACGACACCCACGCTGTCAATTTCTTCAATAACGATAACCGTTCCTGTCTTAGCCTGTATATCCTGTATAACCTTACCTCCGGGACCTATGATGGCCCCAATCATTTCCTTCGGAACCGTAATCTGGATTATCCTTGGTACATGAGGTTTATAATCAGGACGGGGAGCAGAAATGGCTTCCTCAAGCTTATCCAGTATATGCATCCTTCCAACCCGTGCCTGTTCCAATGCCTTACCCAATATGTCGTAAGTCAGTCCTTCCACCTTAATATCCATCTGAGTAGCCGTGATACCTTCACGCGTGCCGGCAACCTTAAAATCCATATCCCCCAGGTGATCTTCATCGCCAAGAATATCCGAAAGAATGGCGTATGATGATGCCTTTTCCTCAGTTATTAAACCCATGGCAATACCTGATACCGGCCTTTTTATCCTCACGCCGGCGTCCATCAGGGCCATAGTGCCTGCACAGACTGTTGCCATTGAAGAAGAGCCGTTAGATTCAAGAATATCTGAAACAACCCTTATGGCATAACAATTATCTTCAGGGATCATACGTTTCAGTGCGCGATGCGCCAGATTCCCGTGACCGATCTCACGACGGCTCAGGCCTCTCACCGGCCTTGCTTCACCGGTAGAAAACGGCGGGAAATTATAATGCAGGACAAATTTCTCAGAACCCTGAAACAGCACATCATCAATTTCCTTTTCATCCATTTTGGTCCCCAGGGTCACTGTGGTCAGTGACTGAGTCTCTCCGCGGGTAAACACTGCTGATCCGTGCGCTGTAGGAAGGTAATCGACATCACAATAAATAGGCCTTATCTCATCCGTCTTCCGGCCGTCAACCCTTATGCTTTCTGTTAGAACGAGTTTCCGCATAGCTTCTTTCTCAACATCATGAAAATAACCCTTAATAAGAGATTCATTCACCTCATCTTCTTCGGGAAAGGAAGCTATAAACTCCGTTACAACAGCCTCAAGGGCTTCATGTCTGTCGTGTTTAGCCGGTGTTTTTTTTATGATCTGGTATATTTTGTCATAATTCTCATCCCATATTCTTTTTCTGAGTTCTTCATCATGCACTTCATGACAATATTCCCGTTTCTGTATTTTTCCCAATTCCTGAGACAACTCTAACTGAACCTGGCATTGCGGTTTTATAGCCTCATGCGCAAATTTAATGGCTTCAAGCATATCCTCTTCTGACACCTCATTCATTTCACCTTCTACCATTAAGATGTTCTCGAGGGTAGCACCAACCATAATGTCGATATCCGATTGGGTGAGTTGCGAAAAAGAAGGATTGATAACAAATTGACCATCCACCCGGGCAACCCTGACTTCCGAAATTGGCCCGTTGAAAGGGATATCTGACACAGCAAGGGCTGCAGATGCAGCCAATCCTGCCAGTGCGTCGGGCATGGTTTCCTTGTCTGCTGATATAAGCATTACATTAACAAACACCTCTGCATGATAGTTATCCGGGAATAATGGTCTGAGAGCCCTGTCAATTAAACGTGATACAAGGATCTCACTGTCACCGGGCCGGGCTTCACGTTTTAAAAATCCACCCGGGAATCTTCCGATAGCAGCAAACTTTTCTTTATAGTCAACTGACAATGGCATATAATCAACATTCTCCACAGCCTCCTTTGCAGCAACAACGGTTGCCAGCAACATGGTATCACCCATTTTTACAACAACTGATCCGTCAGCCTGCTTTGCCAGCTTACCGGTTTCAATGGTTATGATCCTGCCGTCACCAAGATCAATTTCTTTCTGAAATACTTTAAACATAAATCTTTATAAATAAAAAAAATAATAAGAAGTGCGTAAAAGTCAGCATCAATAATAACACATAAGAAAAGAAAAAAGGCAATTGCTCAATTGCCCTTTCCTTATTTCCGGAGGTTTAATTCCTTTAGAATTGACCGGTATCTTCCAATGTCACGGTCCTTCAAATAGTCAAGAAGTCTTCTCCTCTTTCCTACAAGCTTGAGTAAAGCACGCTGTGTGCTGAAA
This sequence comes from Bacteroidales bacterium, assembly GCA_016934055.1. Lineage (GTDB taxonomy): Bacteria > Bacteroidota > Bacteroidia > Bacteroidales > UBA10428 > UBA5072. Next base: position 53,608 of record JAFGTR010000179.1, read on the forward strand.
TCCTTTTTATTTATTTTTAAATGCTCAGTAAGATGATTAATTCTTGTTGAGAAAAGAGCAATCTGACTTTCAGCTGATCCTGTATTGCTTTCTGATTTTCCGTGTGAAGCAAAGATTTCCTTTTTCTTTTCTACTGTTAAAACCATAATAACTTATTTATTACACATCTCTACAATTAAGATTTGCAAAAGTATCTATTTTTTTTCAGATAGCAATAGGTTTAAATGAAAAGTTCGGTAAAAAAATAAACACTGGCTTTTGGATATAATGCACTAAATCACAAATAATAGAACCAAGAGCCAAGAACAAAGAATCAAGAACAAAGATTATAGAACTGCAAGACTTCATGACCAGAAGACCGCATGACCAAAAGACAGCACGACCCTCACAACTCACAACCTGTCTGATGCCAGGCAGCCAACCATAACCTGCTTAGCCGGCTGGCAGGCAACCACAACAATCATCTTCCTTCTTCAATCTTACTTCTTCCTTCCCTCTCTCTTCACCCAAAACCCACTCCCACACAACTTGTCACTCGTCACTCCCTTGTCACTCATCCCTTGTCCTTTGTCCCTAAAATGATCCTGCTCCCCACCATACATCGCAGGCATTGTTTTTTCTGACAGTAAGCCGACCTTAACTGAAGCAGAGCCTGGCTATCCAATGCCGATCCGGCCTTCAAACCCGCTTTCCCCCAACGGGCAATAATGGCATTTTTTTCCGGCGGAAGCCTGCTTAAAAAATCAATAGCCCGTGCTTTCAGAGACTCATCTCCTTTTTTACATCCATATAAAAAGATGAAAGGTATAGCCGTGTTGATGAGGATGGTTCTTGACGCTTCAGCTCCCAATGTCTTTACCCTGACAGAGGAGACGGAACCGAATTTATAATGTCTGTCCCAGTATGTCGATGGCCTGACGGAGAATAAATCTGTCAGTTCCTGCAGGTTCTGAATTTCAATAATTTTCCTGAACAGCCCCGAACATGCATTGAACAAAGCTGCAAACTGGGCAAGCCTGACAGTCGGAAAATTAACCGGACGCAAACGCATGAATTTCCAAAGATGTTGATCAACAGGCTTCAGAAAATACTTATGCTTATAATGTTCGTATTCTTTACTGAGTCGTAATTGGTATTCGTCGGCACTTCCATCACCGAGGAAACCAGCCTGGCCAAACAACAACGCTTCAAGTTGGAAAAGACGGTCCTTATGACGGGCAAGGATATGCAGAGGCAAAAACCTTGCAACCTGCTCAAAAGGTACAGCGTTAAGATGAAATCCAAAACTCCGGGCCAGGTCAACATAAAACACTTCTTCCCAGTTGTTCTGGTATTGTCTGAGCAGGTCATCAATGCGTTTCGTTTTACTTTCCAGCCGCTCAACCATCAGAGATGTCAGCCATGTATTAAGAAGCGTTTTATCGATTTCAGCTATATGATTATAGCACGAGATCCAGCTTCTGTTTTCTGCCAGATAACTGTAATTGGAAAAAAACTGTTGATCAAATTTCAACTCAACAGTGGGAACGGCAGTGCCATTGGTTCTTGTCACCTTCTGATCTGCAACAAGTACAACATGCAGAATGACATTATCATAAAACTTGTTGTACTGATGATGGTGTTTTTTCCAGTCGGAAGCGTTGACATGGATTTCCACATTTCCGGCCCAAAGCGTTTTGTTAATACGGATTTTTGCGTTGATGAAATCAGGACCTGCATTGGTATTGTGCTCTCCAAGCGAGATGACCTCAATAGCCTCACCTGTATCCGAGATCAGCGAGGTCCGGTCGAACAGCCCGTATTTCCATAAATAAACAAGGAATTCCTCGGTCATAACATAACGGGTTAAAAAGAAGGCTTAAAATACTAAAAAAAACAGCATAAATACAACATAGAATTTGTTAGGATATCAGAATTAATAAATTCAAGTTGCCGGTTATAAAATTCTTAATATGATTTAAGAATTAAGAATCAATGTCGTTTAATTAAGCCCTAATTACGTCCATCTCCCGGAGAGGGCGCAGGGAGAGGACAAAAAAACCTTAACTAAACAACATTGGTATTTAATTCGTTATAGTCAGCCACAAAAGAGCACAAAAGGAAACAAAGGCATAAAAGCTTTCAACAAATAACGTATATGTCCTTATGTGGTTAATTCAAAAAAACCGGCATATGCGCCGGTAAAGAAAACAGCCACCAACCTGCCTGACGGCAGTCAGGAACATTAAAGCACCAAGGATATGATCTGATCCTTTAATCCTGAAAACCTGATTTCGACAACAATGCTGCCATCTGAAGCTGAACCTCTCTGGCTTTTTGAGCAGCAACGGCAGCGAAACGTTCGGTTGAATCGGCAAAGATTATGGCTCTTGAAGAATTGATGATTAATCCGGCATTGCTGTTCAAACCATATTGAACCACTTCGGCAAGGTCTCCACCCTGGGCCCCGATACCGGGGATCAGCAGAAAATGGTCGGGAATTATTTCTCGTATTTTCACCAGCATTGAAGCTTTGGTGGCGCCTACAACGTACATGAGATTCCCGGAATATCCCCATGCAAGAGATCTTTTGATAACAGTTTCAAATAATTTCTCCTGTTTTCCCGTATTCAGTAACTGGAAATCCTCAGCCCCTGCATTCGAAGTCAGGGCCAGCAAAATCACCCATTTACCGGGGTATTCCAGGAAGGGAACAATTGAATCAGAACCCATATAAGGTGAAGCCGTAACAGCATCAAATCCGAAATGATCAAAAAATGTTTCCGCATATTTTTTTGAGGTATTGCCGATATCACCGCGCTTTGCATCGGCAATCAGAAAAATTCCGGGATATTTGTCACGGATATATTGTACCGTAAGCTCCAGCTGCTTCCATCCTTCAACACCCAAGCATTCGTAAAATGCAATATTGGGTTTACAGGCTATGGCATATTCATGGGTGGCATCAAGAATTTGCCGGTTAAACTCGAAGATGTTATTTTTTTTACCTGCCAGATGGGGGGGTAATTTTTTCAAGTCTGTATCAAGACCGATGCAAAGCATCGACTTTTTCTGTTTAATCTGTTCAGCAATAGCCTGGATGGTCATTTTTCGTTAATAATTTATGGTTGCCGGTAATAAATTCTTAATATGATTTACGAATTAAGAATCTTTCATCTTTCATCTTTCA